>DATBYN010000389.1:0-15415 GCA_036513695.1 Bradyrhizobium sp.
AGGGCGAACGAAAATTCACCGGCAGGCGGATGCCGAACAACAGCGCCAGCCCGATTGCCATGTCGGAATAGCCGGAAAAGTCGAAATAGATCTGCAAGGTATAAGCTGATGTTGCAAGCCACGCCCATGAGGTGGTGACGCCGCCGCCGGCATCGAGATGGGCGAACACCGGCGAGACGAACTGCGCCAGATTGTCGGCGATCACGACTTTCTTGAACAATCCCGCCGCGAAGATCGCCAGCCCCCGCGCCGCCAGCACCGATGAGCGCGAGGTGTGGCCGCGCTTGAACTGCGGGATCATCTCGGCGTGATGCACCAGGGGGCCCGCGATCAGATGCGGGAAGAACGACACGAATAATGTGTAGCTGACGATATCGCGCTCGACCTTGGCGCCGCGCATCACGTCGACCAGATAGGCGATCTGCTGGAAGGTGAAGAAGGATATGCCGAGCGGCAGCACGATATTGAAGAATGGCAGCGGCGCGCCGGTCAGGGTGTTGACGCTGTCGAAGATGAAGTTGGTGTATTTGAAATAGCAGAGCAGTGCGAGATTGAGCACGACGCCAAAGGTGCCGATGGCGCGGCGGCGCAGCGGATCCTCCATCCGTAGGCCGAGTGAGAAATTCACCGCGATCGAGGCCAGCAGCAAGAGCAGATAGATCGGGCGCCAGGCGCCATAGAACACCAGCGACGCCGCCGCCAGCACCATTATGCCGGCGCGCGGCGAGTGAAGCCGCGCGGCAGCGAAGGCCAGCGCGGTCGCGGGCAGGAACTGGAACAGGAACGTGTAGGAGGAGAACAGCATCGTGCGGCTAACGCTTCAGCCGCGACACGAGGTAGCGCGTGTAGATCGGCACGCCCGAGGCATTGACATGCATCTCGTCGGCGTAATTGCCCTGCTCCAACCCCGGGACCTGCTGGATGTTGAGGACATCGAAGCCGCAGCGGCGGCCGGCGGCGACGACCAGCGCAGCATACTGATCGTCCTTTTCCCGCCACGCCGGATCCTGCGCGCGGTCATAGCGCGGTGCCCAGGGCGGCACCACCACGGTGAGCTTCTTCGTCAGCGCCACCATGTCGCAGAGCGCGCCGATCTCGTAGCGCGCTTTGGGGCCGGACAGATCCCAATTGGCGTAATGCGCATGCGAGCCGATATCGGCCGGCCATCGGTCCTCGCCTTGGGTGTAGTCGATGATTTTCAACCCGAGCGAGATGGGCGGCGCGCCGAGATCGGCGACGTCTTGATCGGCGGCAAGCCGCGCATTGAAGGCTTCGCGGATGAAACGGATCAGGGTGCCGATGCGCAGCGGCAGAAATGAAACCATCTGTTCGATAACGCCAAGCCGTGCCACGACGTCCTGCGGATAGACCGCGGCGGAGCGCACGCCCTCGTTGAACAGGAAGGGCGCGACGCTGACGACAACACGCGCCTTCCGGAACGAAGCGGGCGCCTGGCGCATCGCGGCCAACAGCGCCAGCGGCTCGCCGGCGTCATAGGCGATATTGACGGCAGCGCCCGCCGGCTTGCCGATCAGTTGCGCGGCCAGATTCGCATCGACCTGATAGACCGTGCGGCTTTCACCGGCGAAGATCAATTCGGGGTGCGAGGCGAGTAGCGGCAGTTTTACAGCGAGCAGCGCGGGCACGTCGTGGTGGACGCGGTTGGCGATCGCGAGTAATCCAGCGAGCGTGACGAGCCACACTGCCGCGGTCAGCGCCAGCGCGGCGGCGATCCATCGCGCGGACGCCGCCCGTACCCGATTTAGCGATCCGCTATGGAAAATGGGAGAGCCGCCCGTCATGGCGCCGTTCAAGCATGATCCGCAGCGGCAGACAATATCGGGACTCCATTGCGTTTTCGAGCGAAGTGGATGCCGGTTCGCGTGAAGAAAACGCGTCAAAACAATAAATTAATGCGCCGGCTCCGTCGCCGCCGAGGCCGGCCTCTTCAGGAGCATGACCAAGAGGCTCAGTCCGAGATAGAACAGCGTCAGCATGAAGAAGGCGTCGCCATATCCCATCACCACGGCCTGGCGGTGCACGATCTGGGACAATTGCTTCATCGCCATCAGCGCGGAATCGCCCATGCCCTGCAGGCGCTGGGCGAAATTGTTGAGCGTCTCGGTCGCAGTCGCATTGCCCCAGGTGACCCGCTCCTGCAGCCGCACGATATGCAGATCGGTGCGCTCGTTCAGCACCTGGTTGATGATCGCAAGCCCGACCGCGCCACCGAGATTGCGGGTCAGGTTGAACAGTCCCGAGCCGTTTTTCACCCGGTCCGGCGGTAGCGTCCCGAGCGCGATGTTGTTGGTCGGCACCATCGCGAACATCATGCCGATGCCGCGCAGGATCTGCGGCAGCAGCAATTCGTAGAAATCATAGTCGCGGGTGATCCAGGTCATCTGATAGGAGCCGAGCGCGAAGATGATGAGGCCGCTAGCGATGATCAGGCGCATGTCGACCTTCAGCATCAGCCGTCCGACGATCGGCGCGGTGAGAAACATGGTGATGCCGGAGACGAACATGGTCTCGCCGATCATCAGCGCGCTATAGCCGCGCACCTCCGCCAGATAACGCGGATAAACATAGGTCAGGCCGAAAAGGCCGATGCCGATGCAGAACGAGAGCAGGCAGCCGATGCCGAAATTGCGGTTGGTAAAAGCGCGGATGTCGACGATCGGCTCGTCCGCCGTCAGCACGCGATAGAAAAAGGCGATCGCCGAGACCCCGCAAACCGCTGCGCAGACCGCCACAGACGTATCCTGCAGCCATTCATATTGCGGCCCTTCCTCGAGCACATATTCGAGCGCGCCCAAAAACCCCGCCATCGCGATCAGGCCAAACCAGTCGAAACGGTCGAGCAATTCGAAATGCGGCTCATCGAAATCGACCAGCGCCAGCACGCCGATGGTGATACCGATGCCGGGAATGACGTTGATGAAGAACAGCCAGCGCCATGACATCAAGTCGGTGATGATACCGCCGACCGTCGGACCGATGGTCGGCGCCAAGGTCGCGACCAGGCCGATGATCGGACCGACGATGTGAAATTTCGAACGCGGAAACACCGTATAGGCGGAAGCGAACACCGTCGGGATCATCCCGGCGCCCAGGAATCCCTGGATCGCGCGCCACAGGATCATCTGCTCGATCGAGGAGGCGAACCCGCACAGGAAGCTCGCGATGGTGAAGCCGGAGGCGGAGATCGCAAACAGCAAGCGCGTGCCGAACGCGCGTGACAGGAATCCCGACAACGGGATAGCGATCACCTCCGCGATCAGATACGAGGTCTGGACCCACGACACCTCGGTCGAGCTCGCCGACAGGCCGGCCTGGATATCGGTGAGCGACGCCGAGACCACCTGGATGTCCAGGATCGACATGAACATCCCGAACACCATGATCAGGAACGCAAACAGCCGGCGCGGCTCGATGCGCTCCGACGGCGCGGCCGGGGCGCTCATCATGGCGGGTGGGGCTGTGGTGGCGTCGGCCATACTTTTCTCGGCTCAGGGCAAGCGAACCGGGCGCACCACCCGATGCGCAAAATTTATTGCGGATGGATCATGATCGGTGCATCGAGGTCGGCCTCGCTGTCGGCGTCGGCGGCGCCGTTGCGGGTATCGACGGTGGCATAAACCGACATGCCCGCGCGCAACAGGTTTTGCCGCGCGACATCCCTCGGCACCTTGACGCGAACCGGCAGCCGCTGCACGATTTTTGTGAAATTGCCGGTGGCGTTATCCGGCGGCAGCAGGGTGAACACGGAGCCTGCCGCGGGCGAGATGCTGTCAACAAAACCTGCGAACTTGCGATGGCCGTAGGCGTCGACGGAGATCGTCACTGGCTGGCCCGGACGGATGCGTTTGAGCTGGGTTTCCTTGAAATTGGCATCGATGAAGACGTCATCGAGCGGCACCACATTGCCGAGCCGCTGTCCCACCGCGACGAAGTCGCCGACATTGACCAGACGGTTGGAGAAGGTGCCGTCGACCGGCGAGCGCACAAATGTAAAGTCGAGATCGCGTTGGGCCTTGGCCAGCGCGGTCTCCAGTTCCGCAAGCTGGGCGCGGGCCTCGGCCTGCTGCGCTTTTGTCACCTCGACATTGTCGCGCGCCGCGTCATAAGCGGCCTGCGCCGACTTCAGCGCCGCCACGCCCTGGTCGCGCGTCGCTTCGGACACTTCATAGGTCGCGTGCGAGGCAAACCCCTTGGCGCTCAGCGCTTGCTGACGATCGAAGTCGAGGCCGGCCCGTTTTAGAGCGGCTTCCGCCGAGACGACTTGCGCCTGGGCCTGCTCGACCGCGCTTTCCAGCGCCGTGACCTGACGGCCGATGCGGTCGATGGTGGCTTGCTGGGTGGCGATCTTGGTGCGGGCGGCGTCGACCGCGATACGATAATCGCCGTCGTCGATCCGGAAGACCACGTCGCCGGTCCGGACCACGGTATTGTCGCCGGGCAGGATCGCCGAGATGTGGCCCGCCACACGCGCGCCGAGCATGGTGTTGTTGGCGCGCACATAAGCGTCGTCGGTCGAGACGTAGAAGCGGCCGACCAGGAGATAATATGAGCCGTAGCTTGCCGCGGCGAGCGCCAGCAAGGTGAGGATGCCCATCAAGACAAATTTGCGTTTGCCCGGTTTCGGCGCGGCAGAGGCCGACGCGGGGGGTGCGGCCGGAGCAGTGGCCGGCTTGTCGACAGCAGGTCGTTCGACGGCCGGCTTCTCGATAGCAGGCTTCTCGATAGCAGGCTTGGCCGGCGTCTCCACTGGGCGGCGCGCCGTCGTCTCATCGGCGAGATGCGAACGAAGCTGATCGGCGAGAGCCGGCGACGCGTCGCCAGCGGCCTCGCCTTCTGCCATCTCCGGCCCGGTGCGAAGGATGCGTGCGGCCTGGTCTCTCGCTGCGGCCATCACGGCCCTCCCCATTGCACTGTCGCGACACAAGCACGGCCAAAATACGCCTTACAACTTCGCAAGTCCTAAATTAGCATTGACCGAACGGTTCGGTCAAGATATTACTTATGGATACTAAGCGCGGTAACGAACTGATCTATAGGGCAGAGTTGCTTCCCTAAGTGTTTCGAGGACCGGAATCTTTCGAGAAAACCTAAACCAATGGTTGCAGACGCTCACACAACTCTCCACCTCGTCGACGAGGATAGCGCAAAACGCCGGCAAATTCTCTCCGGCGCCAGCAAGGTGTTCATGGATTTGGGCTTTGACGGCGCCAGCATGGGCGAGATCGCCCGCGCCGCCGGCGTCTCCAAAGGGACACTCTACGTTTATTTCGCCGACAAAAGCCGGCTGTTCGAAGCCATCGTCGAGCAGGAAATGCTTGACCAGAAAAAGGTCGACTTCAATTTCGACCCCCAACGCGACGTCGCGACGACGCTGCGGCAGTTCGGCCAGGCCTACATAAAACTGTTGTGCCGGCCGGGCGGCGGATCCGCGATCCGCACCGTGATGTCGATTGCCGAGCGGATGCCGGATGTCGGCCGCAAGTATTATGAGCATGTGCTGGAAAACACCATCAACCGCCTCGCCGCCTATCTCGAGGTGCGTGTGAAGAAGAACGAGGTTGCGATTCCCGACTGCCAGCTCGCCGCCTCGCAATTCATGAACATGTGCCAGGCCTCGCTGTTCCTCCCCTTCATCTTCCAGGCCGCCCCGCCGCCTTCCACTGAGCGCATGGCGCAGGTGGTCGAAAGCGCAGCGCAGATGTTTTTGGCGGGGTATCGGAAGGCGGGGTGAGTGCATCTTACGTCGTCTCGGCGAAGGCCGGGACCCATAACCCCAAATGTTCGTGTTGCGCGAAAGCCGTCGAACCGCGTCTCTCAACATAGGCGTCACGGCGTATGGGTCCCGGCCTTCGCCGGGACGACGATCATAACCGTAATTGCGAGGGAGCCAACGGGTCGCGCGAACGCGCCTCGGGCAAAATCAAAGCATCATTTGCCGATTGTCATCGCCCCAAACTTCAATGAAACTTCGTTCACCCTCAACCACGAGAGCACGACGATGGACATTCATGACAAAGCGCCCGCCGCAGTTCGAACAACGACCTGTCCGCCGTAGCTTGCAACGCGGAAGGCGCAAGGCGGAAGATGTAGCCGGCACTTTATCGTCCTTGAACGGCGCCTTGCGGCAGAGAGTTCTCCAGAAGCTGCTTGCCCGCACTCGCGAAGTTCCGTTGCTGGACGGCGGCATGCTGGGCCGCGACGTGGAGATCCCGCATCCGCCTTTGCAGCGGCGAACTCGCATAGATCGCTGTGCCGCCGCCAAGCGCGAAACACGCATCAACGGCGCGAACGCTGGTGGCATTCACCCATGCCGCAGCCTGCGAGACTTGCACGGCCTGCAGGGAAAGCGCGTCGTTTCTCAGCGTACGCCCAAGCGCGTCGCGCCAATAGCGTTCGGCCTGGCAGTGAAGAAAAGCGCGCGCTGCCCTTATGTCGGCCTCGGTTCGACCGAGTTCGAACTGGAACAGTTCGGATTCTCTGGCAGGGGTAGCGGCTCGCTGTTGCTGCCAGCCGGTGTTGGCTTGGGCGACCAGTTCGTGGAGGGCTCCCTCGGCTATCCCCACAGCTACGGCGCTCAGCAACAACGGAAGCAGCGATAGCGGAGCTCGATAGAGCGGTCCCGGGAGACTGGACACGCCTTGCGCGAAATCGAAGAAATTCCCGGCCGGCACGAACTTGTCCTCGACAGAGATGTGATGGCTCCCGCTACCCTTAAGCCCTGCGACGTACCAGGTGTCCTCGATCTGCCACTCGCCGGCCGGCAGCACAAAACATCGAACCATCGGCGGCCCTTTTTCGCCGGCCGGCCCAGGCAAGTGTTCTCCACCTTTCTTCATAACGCAGAGCCCGGCCAGCCAGTCGGCATGCTGGCAACCGCTGGCGAACGGCCATCGTCCATTGACGCGCCAACCGCCCGGGGCCGCCTCGGCTGTTCCGCCTGGCGTGGTGGCTGAGCCCGCCAGGATCACGTCTGGGCCGTTGCGATAAATCTGCTCGTATGTTTGGGGTGGCAGCAAAGCTGCTACGATCGAGGCTCCGCTGGTAATCGTCGCGCACCACCCGACTGAGCCGTCGATCCTCGCCAGCGCCGTCAATATTTCCACCGCCGCCGGCAGATCAAGTTCGAGTCCGCCATGGCTCCGAGGTGCGAGCATCCGGAACACGCCGATTGATCGCAATTTTTGCACGAGATCGAGTGGGAGCCGCCGTCCAGCTTCGATCTCCGCCACACGCGCGTTGATCGCGGGCGCCAGTTCGCGGATCGCCGCGAGCAGCGGTTCGGCTTCGTCTGACACCAGAGAAGTGTCGATGGAAATGTTCATGGTTTTGGCCCTGCTCAGAAAATGGAGCTCTCGCGATAGACAAGTGATCGCGGGATTCTGTGCAGCGCCGGTTTCCGCATCGTTGCAGCGAGGGAGTTTTGAATGACAAGCGTAACACCCACCGCCTCACATGTGGCCGCCACCGCACGGAAAGCCCGGCGGCAACATCAGAGATTGTGGACCAACGCTAGAACCACGAACCGGGTGGGGAAGGTACGGACAGGGCGCACATCAGCAACACGAAGGCACCAGAGCCGCGCGAACCACGCAGGAGCGCAATGTCTTCCGGTGTCAGGCCAAAGCTTAAAAGTCGCTCGTCATCGATGTCGCTGAGCCAGCGCCGTATCCGTTGCTTTGCCGGATCGTCCTTGGCCCGAACCAGTCTGCGCACCAGGCGAGACCGGGCTTTTCCGCATCTCGCCAGACGTTTCCCGATGTTTTGTTGCGGACCGTGCATGGCTGTGACCCCTTCTGTATCGAAAACAGAATTTGGCGCTGCTCCGACGACGGCTTGCTTTGAGTCTTCGGAACATGACCGGGAAGTTTGCAGGTCCGGACTCTCGTGGCTGTGCGTTACGGCATCGTCACCGCTGGCGAGAATTGGGTTACAGTCGTAGCAAGCGGCTTTGCCGCTCTGCCGGGCTTATTGAAGAGCCCTGGGGCCATCATGGACATTGCTATCGAGACTGAGGCGTTTCCCGGTACATCATAGCGTCTTGCAGGTGGCGTAATACAACCGCCGCAGGTGAAGGTATAATCAACAAGGGGGCGATAATGTTGACGATGCTTGCCAGAACGATCTTGATCAGTGCGCCGCTACTTTCCACCGCCTACGCCCAGCCGGCACCGTCGCCGACAGTGGGATCCCAACCGATGCCAACATTCGCCCCGGAGTGGGGAGTGCTACCGGTTCCGACCAACGGTTGCGTCTGGGCCGGCCGATCTTTCAGCGAAGGAGCGGCGTTTTGCATCGCCGACAAAGTGATGGTGATTTGCACAGCCGCAAAGTGGTCACGCGAAGCAGGCACCGAAGGCTGCCACGGCGCTCTCGCCGACTCAAAATGAACTAACGGTGGGACGTGGTTGCAGGATGGGTTGAGCCACCGGGCTGCGGCCGATCTGTGCCTCAATCGAGTACCTGATGACCCGCGTTGGTCAGCACGGGTTTTTCGTCCTGGATCTCGACGAGGCCCATTTCGATCAAGGTCCTGAGATCATCCGGACTGACCGGCAAGAGCTTGGTTCGCTTGCCTTTGATGTCACGCAACGCCCAACGGAGCCGTATCGCCGTGCTTAGTTCTAACGCTGCCAGTGGTGAATCTGGCTGATCACTTGTCATCGTCTCAGTTCTTTGCCTTCA
The DNA here is from genome assembly GCA_036513695.1 of Bradyrhizobium sp. Classification (GTDB taxonomy): domain Bacteria; phylum Pseudomonadota; class Alphaproteobacteria; order Rhizobiales; family Xanthobacteraceae; genus Bradyrhizobium. Next base: position 8,704 of record DATBYN010000389.1, read on the forward strand.
GCCCATTGCAGCGAGGCGAAGCAGCTGTGCGCGCTGCTGTCAGTCGTTCGCTGGGTAAGGATTTTCGCTTGTCCTTCCGTAACGTCTGGGACTTGAGCGGAGTTCCCAAACCCGGTGGCCGTGCGCGCGCTGGAGATTTGTTCATCTGGTTTGCAATCCTCTCTCAGGACTGGGGCGGTAAGCCGCTAGCGCGGCGGCTTTAGATCGCCGGCCAGCCAGCCCACGGCATCGGTCTTCATCGGGTCTACGGGGAAGGAAACGATCTCGGTGCGATGACAGGTGCTGCACTCGAAGGTGCGTTCCTCGAAGCCTCGCTTGCCCGGCGAAATCCGAGCCAATCCCATCCTGTGTTTGCAGATGGGACACATCGGCCGCTCAACGATGGAATACGAACTCAGCATCGCCCTTCACCCAAGCGTCATGATAGGTGCGGCAACAGGCTTTGGTCTGTTCGCTGGGCGACTCTCGGACTGAATTTGTCATAACCCGCAAGGGCTTCGCGCCAGTGTTGCAGGAGGGGTTGAGCCAACGCGCGAACGCTGGCGTATCGGTCCCGGCCTTCGCCGGGACGACGCGCTGGATAGCCGGGCGCCGCAAAGATCGCCGGCGCGTTCAGCCTCGACGTCGTGATTTGACATTTCTTCTACTTTTGTCAAATTCGTCAAATGACGCCCCGTGACCGCATTCTCGACGCCGCGATGACCGTGTTCCGCCGGCATGGTTTTCGGCGCTCGTCGATCGAGCAGGCGGCGGAGGCGGCGGGGTTGACGCGGCAGGCGCTGTATCATCATTTCAAATCCAAGGAAGCGCTGTTCCGCGCGCTGATCGAGCGGCTGTACGAGAACGCGCTGGACGCCGAGATCGCGGCGGCGAACACAAAAGAGAAAGAAGGCTGTGGGCTCGCCGACATCCTGGTCGCGCAGGTCACCGCGCGCTTCACTTTTTTGATCGCTTCCCTCGAAGGCTCGCCCCATATCGAGGAGCTGTTCTCCGAACATCTGGTGCACGCGCGTGACCTCTATCAGAAATATGCCGGCGTCTATGCCGCGCAGGGTGTCGCGACGATCGAGCGAATCCGCCGCAAGCAAAAGCTCGTGCTCGCCATTGCTCCCGGTGAGCTCTGGCGATACGTCGAGATGGCCGTTAACGGGGCCAAATCCGCGCACCCGAAGATGCAGCCGGCCGGCGCCTTCTTCAAGGACCTCGAAATCATGCTGCGAACGCTGATCGCCGGCGCCATCGGGGCATCGCCGAAGCCACGTAGCGTAAAACCGAGACCAGCGAAAAAATCTTCCCGCAAAAGACCCTCCACCCCCAGAAGACCCTTTTCCCCCAAAAGACCTGGAGATCGCAAATGAGCACGATGACGATCAACGGCCGCTCCGCGACTTTGCCCGACGACCCTGACGCGCTTCTGATCGATGTCGTGCGCGGCGACCTCAATCTGACGGGGACCAAACTTGTCTGCGGGGCCGGGGTCTGCGGCGCCTGCACGGTGCTGGTCGACGGCGCGCCGGTCGTGAGCTGCCTGATGCCCGCGCGCGCGGCCGCCGGCAAGTCGGTGACGACGGTCGAAGGCATTGGCGAAGCAAAACTGCATCCGGTGCAGAAGGCATTCATGGCGCACGATGCGCTGCAATGTGGATTCTGCACGCCGGGTTTTGTCGTCGAAGCGGTCGCGTTCTGCGACGCCTGGCGCGCCACAAAAGGAACCGCGACGCCGTCGCGAGAGGAAATCGGGGCTGCGCTGTCAGGTCATCTCTGTCGTTGCGGCGCCTATGACGGCATTTTTTGCGCCGTGGCAGAAGCCTGCGCCGGGCGCTTCGATGGCGATAATATCGCCTCCCCGCGCGTCGAGGCACGCGACAAGGTGACGGGGCTTGCAAAATACACCGTCGACATCCGTCATGACGGACAGCTGGAAGGCGTCATCCTGCGCTCGCCGTTCGCCCACGCCCGCTTCGCAGAAATCGATCTTGCGCCGGCGCGCGCGATGCCGGGGGTCGCTGCGGCGATCTCTCTGCTCGGCGACGACCGTACCGTGCGCTATGTCGGCGAGCCTATCGCCGCCGTTGCCGCGAAAGATCGCAAGACCGCGCTCGCGGCTCTCGCCGCGATCAAGCTCACCAGCGAAAAGCTGCCCGCGGTGATCGGCCTTGACAACGCGCGCAAGAGCGATGCGCCCATCGTGTTCGAAAAATCGAGCCGCAAGAAAGCGGGCAATGTCTCCGAAGGCGGCGGCGCGCCGGCGGCCTGGAAAGGCAATGTCCGCGGGCCGTCAGGCGCCTTCTCGCACAAGGCCAAGAAGGCGCGAGGCTGGCTCGACGACGCGCGAAAGGCCCGCGACCCGTTGCTGGTCGAGGGCACATTCCGGACCGGCACGCAGCAGCATGCCTGCCTGGAGCCGCACGCCACAGTTGCCCGCTTCGATGATGATCGCCTCACCGTGCATATCTCGACGCAAGGCGTGTTCGAGCTGAAGGAAAAAATCGCCAAACGCTACAAGCTCGCGCACGACAAGGTCCGCGTGATCGCTGATCACGTTGGCGGCGGCTTCGGTTCGAAGGGCAACCTGGGCATGGAGACGGTCGCGGCGATCGAACTCGCGCGCGCGGCGAAGGCGCCGGTTCGGATCGCCTATGACCGGCATGAAGAACTTTCCGTCACCGGCTACCGGCCGGCGGCCGAAGTCGAGATCGCGCTGTTACCGTCCGAACAGGGCGATCTCAAAGCCATCTCGTTCAAGGCCTATGCCGACACCGGAGCCGCCGTGAACTCGACCATCGCGGTGCTGGCGCGTTTGATCTATCCGGCGCAGGCCAAAGAACTGGTCGATTTCGACGTCATCAGCAATCTGCCGCCCGGCTCGGCGTTCCGCGCGCCTGGCGGACCGCCGATGGCGTTCGCGCTGGAACAAGCGATCGATGAAGCCGCCCTGCGGATGAAGGTCGATCCGATTGCGCTCCGCAAGCGCTGGGACACCGATCCGAACCGCGCGCGTCTCTATGATTGGGCGTTAGGCCTCGAGCTCTGGCGCAACCGGAAGACGCAAGCCGCGCAGACCGGGCGCTATCGCCGCGGCGTCGGCGTCGCCGCCGGATACTGGCTCTATCTCTGGCAGCCCGGCTCCAAGGTCGAACTCGCGGTCAAGGGCGGGCGGCTCGTTGCCAGCTCAGCCATTCAGGATATCGGCAACGGCTGCCGCAGCGTGATCGCCAACACGGTCGCGCATGAATTTGGACTGGAGCCGCACGACATCGAGGTCCGGATCGGCGATTCCAATCTGCCGGAAGGACCGCCGTCGACCGGCAGCCGGACCACGGCTTCCGTGATCCCGCCGACCTTGCTCGCGGTGAATGCGCTGAAGGCCGCGATCACGCAACGCTCAAAACGGCCACCGACACCCGGCTCCAACGCGCCATGGCGCGAATTGATCGCGGCTTCGCCTGATCTCAGCGCCTCCGCGGTGCGGCCGGAAGACTCAAAACCGACGCTTCCCGGCATCCGCTCGCCCTTGAAGGAGGCGGGAATGATGGGGACGATCTTTGGCTGGATGATGCGCCGCATGTCCAACATCGCGATCGGCGCCGGCGTGCCGAGCTCGGTGCAGGTGATCGAGGTCGAGGTCGATACCTGGCTCGGGCATGTGCGCGTGTTGAATGTTGCGACCGGGATTGCGGTCGGCAAGATCGCGGCGCCGGCGCTGGCGCGGAGCCAGGCGATGGGTTCTGTCATCCAGGGCATCGGCTATGCGCTTTATGAGGCGCGCGAAGTCGATCCGCGCACCGGCGACATCCTCACCGGCGGGATGGAGGACTACCGCATCCCAGGCATTGCCGACACCCCGCCGATCGACGTGCATTTTGACGAGGCGGGGTTTGATCACGTGCTCGGCGGCAGCGTCGGCATCGGCGAGGTCGCAACCGTGCCTACGTCGCCGGCGATTGCCAACGCCATTTGCAACGCGATCGGTGTCAGGCTGACCGAGATTCCGATCCGGCCTGACCGTCTGGTTGCCGCATTGAAAGGGAGGGCCGCCGCATGACATCCGCAGCAGTGACTGCTTTCACGGGGCCAGCGGAATTCCGCGCCGCCGGCACTGATCTCTCCGAACGCCGGCGCAGCGGTGTTTCGAAGGGACCGCTGATCGATATCGCGGGAACACCTGATATCACCGGGATCGTGTGGGGCGCCGACGGCGCAACGCGGATCGGCGCGTTGACGACGATCGCCGAGATCGCGGCCGACGCTCGCATCGCGCAAGCCTATCCGGGTGTTGCGGCGGCAGCGCTTGGTCTCGCGACGCCGCAGGTCCGTCATCTCGCGACGGTCGGCGGCAATCTCGCGCAGCGCTCGCGCTGCTGGTACTTTCGCAATCCGCATATCGATTGCCTGAAAAAGGGCGGCGCGGATTGTCCGGCCCGGTCGGGCAATCATCTCTACGGCGTCGCCTTCGATCTCGGCCCCTGCGTGGCGGTGCATCCCTCGACCATGGCGGCGGCGCTGTTGGCATATGAGGCAAAGATCAACACCGATAAGGGGCGCGGGATCTCAATTGGCGCGCTGTTGGGCGACGGTTCGAGCGCCGCCGACAACGCGCTGGCACCAGGTGAAATGATTGCAAGTATCGAGTTGGTGCCGCCGGTCACGGGCGAGCGCGCGTTTTATAAGCGCGCCATCAGCCGGACGCATGCGGAATGGCCGCTGGTTGAAGTCTGCGTTCGTGCCGTGGTCTCGGGCGGTTCATTTCAGTTCATCCGCATCGCGGCCGGCGGCATCGCGCCAGTGCCGCTGCGGCTCTCGGCAGCGGAATCCGCGCTGGAGGGCAAACCGGCGAACGCGGCGACGATCGCGGCGGCTGCGCGAGCGGCGACCGCCGGTGCAAAACCGTTGCCGATGACGGGGTACAAGCTCGATCTGCTGAGCGGAGTCGTGCAGGATTTGCTGGAGCGGGTCGCGGGAATATAGTAGCCCGGATGGAGCGCAGCGTAATCCGGGATTGTGAGTTCGACGAGCCGGCCCCGGATTGCGCTGCGCTCCATCCGGGCTACGCGTTTGACTAATCCGCCGCCCCTACTCGTCCTCGAACTCGTCTTCCTCGTTGACCTTGTTCGACTTGTGCCGGTGCGCGACGTGACCGCTGCCGCCGAGCGATCCCGTCACGTAGGGTTCGCGCGAGGCGTAGGGATTGCGGCCCGCGGCGCGCGCGGCGATCTCTTCGCCGGAGACCGCTGACGGCTCGCAGATCAGCCGCCGCGAAGCGCGGCGCATCAAATCGACATGGATGTGATCGTAGTGATAGGCGTTGGAGCCCGGCGCCAGGACAGTCGTGAACTGCTGGCAGGCAGCCGCCTGGATATCGCGCAGAAAACCCTGCTCTTCCGGCATGCCCTTCCAGCCGTCCTTCACGGTGATGCGGCGCCCGTCGGCGAGGGTGAAGGCCGCGATATCGAGCGCATTGCCGAACGCGTGTTCGGAAATATGCGCATAGGAATTGCCGTTCATGCCGCGGCAGGAATAGGCAGAAATCTGCTTGATCTCGACCACGCGCGCGCCGAACCAGCGCTGTGCCGCCGGCTGCACTGAATCGGTGAGCCAGCGATCGAGCACCGAGACGATCGGGCAGGCCAAGGTCGCCGCAGGTTTTACCGCGACCGGCCCGAACGCCGCGACGGAATTTTGCTGCGCCGGCCCAAGTCGCGGCAGCGGTTCGGCTTGCGGCTGCGCCGGGGCGGCATCGGGGCGCGATGAGTACGGCGCGGAATAACGATCGCGCTGCGGATAGTTTTGCGCATCCGGGTACGGCCGTTGGTACGATCCCTGATATTGTCCTTGATTTCTTTGGGCGGGCGGCTGGTTCATCCCCGGCGTACCCTCCGGCGGCAGGTCGATTTCACCTTCATCAGGCGCGACGCCCGGAGCGGTCAGTGAAATCGGACCGCCTTGCGACGCGCCGTGGCTGGGCTGGCGCCGGCTATAATCCGGATAGGACGATGCCGGCGGCGCGCCTTGCGGCGGCGGCGAGACCGGCCAGCGCGGCTGATTGCCGATGTTTGCGGGCGGCCGCAGGTCTTCATCGGCAAACCCAAAGCTGCCGCTACCTTCGCCGAGCGCTGCGACCTTGAGCGGAAAGTCGGCGCCGCAAACGCCCGGGCCCGAAATCGGGCTGATCCGGACCACGTCGGCGCTCTCTTTGACGGCGCCGGATTTCAGGCATGCGATCTCGGCCTCGGCCCGCCACGGTTCGCGCTCGGCGGAAAAGAATCCGCGCCCGCAGCCCGCCAACGAGACAAGGACGAAGGAGCCGACGAGATACAAACGAACTCCGTGCGTCATCCGCGCAGGTTCGGTGAATTTATTTAAAGACTCTTCAACATGTTGTTTTTACGAATTTTTAACCATATCGACGGCGGTGCAGCATCGGAGCGATAGCGGGGATGGACAGCAGCCCTGACTTTTTCGCCCCTGAACCGTTTGCTAAATTCTGCCGTTAATGCGGGCAGCGACGTGAACCAGGGAGAGGTTGATGACCTTCGTCGGTCCTTTCGTCAACAAGTTGAGCGTTGTCACCGCGTATCTCGCATTCGCTTTTGTCGGAGCCATCGTGCTCGGCGTCTTCTAGGACGATTTTTGCATCACATTGGTTTTCTCGGCGCCCGGCGATCTGGATCACTCCAATCGCCGGGCGTTTTTTGTGGGGCTTGGTCGCCCC
>DATBYN010000390.1:0-8175 GCA_036513695.1 Bradyrhizobium sp.
GGCCGCAGCAGCGCTGATCGCCCTCGCGGGGACGGCTTCGGCGCAGGACCGCCGCCAAAATGCGCCCGGCGAATTCGATTTCTATGTGCTGTCGCTGTCGTGGTCGCCCTCGTTCTGCGAGGAGGCCTCCGAGCGCGGCAATGAGGGGCGATCGCAGGTCCAGTGCGGCGGGCGGCCGTTTTCCTTCGTCGTGCACGGGCTGTGGCCGCAATATGAGCACGGCTTTCCCGATTATTGCGTCAGGCCCTCGCCCCGGCTCGACCGTAACATCATGTCATCGATGCTGGACCTGATGCCGGCGCCCGGGCTGATCTTCAACGAATGGGACAAGCACGGCACCTGCTCAGGGCTAAGCCCCCGGGCTTATTTCGAGACCATCCGCAAGGCGCGCTCGGCGGTCAAAATCCCCGAGGAATATCTGCAATTGGCTGAGCCGAAGACGGTTGCGCCCGACGAGATCGAGGCGGCCTTCATCAAAGCCAATCCGGGCCTGAGCACATCCGCGATCGCCGTGACCTGCAACAAGAACCGGCTCAGCGAGGTGCGCATCTGCCTGAGCAAGGACCTGCAGTTCCGCGCCTGCGAGGAAATCGACCGCCGCGCCTGCCGCCGCGACCAGGTGACGATGCCGCCACTGCGTGGTGGGTAAGGCTTTTTCCGCCGTCATTGCGAGCCAATGGGTCGCGCGAATGCGCGCCCGATGACGGGCTCCGCGAAGCAATCCATCGTAAGGGACGAAGATTGGATTGCTTCGTCGCTGCGCTCCTCGCAATGACGTGATAACCCCTTCCCATGAACTACCGTCACGCCTTCCATGCCGGCTCTTTTGCCGATGTCATCAAGCACATCGTGCTGGCGCGCATCCTGATTTATCTGCAGGAAAAACCGGCCGCGTTCCGCGTCATCGACACCCATGCCGGCGCGGGTATCTACGACCTCACTTCCGATGAAGCGCGCCGCGGCGGCGAGTTCTTGACCGGCATCGCGCGCCTGATGCAGGCGCGGTTTTCGGAAAAGACGTTGCCGCTGATAACGCCCTATCTGGACATCGTCAGGGCCTTCAATCCCGGGCGTGAGTTGACGGCCTATCCGGGATCGCCGCTGATTGCCCGCGCGCTGCTGCGGCCGCAGGACCGCCTCACCGCCTGCGAGGTCGAAGGCAAGGCTCGCAAGCAGCTGATCGACGCGCTGCGGCGCGACCCCCAGGCCCGCGTCGTCGACCTTGACGGCTGGCTGGCGCTGCCGGCGTTCGTGCCGCCTAACGAGCGGCGCGGCCTGGTCCTGATCGACCCGCCCTTTGAGGCAAAGGACGAGTTCGAGCGGCTCGCCGGAGGTTTTGCACAAGCTTTTGCGAAATGGCCGACCGGCAGCTATTTGCTCTGGTATCCCGTGAAAAGCCGCCGCGCCACCGACACTCTTGCGCGGCATGTCGCGGAGGTGTCCGGCGCCGGGAGACCTCCGGCAAAATGCCTGCGCCTGGAATTCAGCGTCGCGCCGCAGGAAATAGGCGCCGGCCTGACCTCGGCCGGTCTTTTGATCGTCAATCCGCCGTGGACGCTGATGGGCGAACTCAAGGCCATCCTGCCCGAACTTGAAAAGCCGCTCGGCCAGGGCGGCGCCGGCCGCTTCAGGCTCGAGACGCCTAAACCTTGAGCCGCGTGAGCCTTGGTCACTTAAAAGCCTTGGTCAGGCGCCGGACACTCCGCAAAAGTCCGGTAGGCAATTTGCCGGGAACCGTATTATGCTTAAGTCCATTAGGACCGGCTTTACGTTCCGCTTCCGCGAATGGTAGCGGCGGAGTGACAAGGCCTCAAATTTTTTAACGGCTGGATCGGGGTTTGTCGCCTGATCCACCCCATGTGGCCAAGCTTTCCGGCAGCGAATTTCCGGTCGGGCCGATGCGCAACGATGCGCGTAGCGGCGGAAGCAGTACGGGGGAGGAGTTTCCCGATGGCCATGACTGGGACGGTCAAGTTCTTCAACGGAGAACGTGGCTATGGCTTCATCAAGCCCGATGACGGCGGCCGCGATGTGTTCGTGCACATCACAGCCGTCGAGCGGGCCGGGTTGAAGGACCTGACCGAAGGACAGCGTATTACATTCGACGTCGAACCGGACAAGAAGGGCAAAGGCCCCAAGGCGGTTAACCTGGTGATCTCGTCTTAAGACGCGCTTTCATCGTCGTTCCCGGGCATAGGCGAGCGGAAGCGACGCCGTCCTTTGGACGGTTATGCTTGGCCATGACGGGAAACATTCATTGCATGCGCAAAAAAAATCCGGCCGCGCGAGGCGGCCGGAAGGTCAAGATTTCCGAGTTTTCTTGTTTGCTATCAGAAGTGATAGTTGACGCCGGCGCGCACCACGCCGAACTGGTACCCGTTCGGCATGCCGGTGATGGTGAAGTTGGAGTTCGCGAGATCGACATAGAGATATTCGATCTTGGCGCTCCAGTTTGGCGCGATGCCGAATTCGGCGCCGACGCCCGCGGTCCAGCCGGCATTGGTATGGCTCTCCGAGAGCCCAAAGGTCTCGCCGCGCAATTCGCCGAACGCGAGACCCCCGGTGCCATAGAACATGATGTTGTTGAAGGCGTAGCCGACCCGGCCGCGCGCGGTGCCGAACCAGGGATTGGAAAACTTCCAGGGCGCAAAGGTATCCGACGCGCCGGTCGCCTCGATGTCGCCTTCGATGCCGAACACCCATGGACCTGATTGGAAGTTGTAGCCGGCCTGCGCGCCGCCTTCGAACCCCGACGGCTTGGTCGGATTGTTACTGACCGAACCCCACTCGTAGCCCAGATTGCCGCCGAGATAGGGACCGGCCCAGCTATAGGCATTGAGCGGCTGATTGACGGTGTAGGGAGCGCGCGAGCCGTAAGGAAGGTCGGCCGCCGCTGCCGGAACGGTCCAGCCCGCCGCAATCAAGGCCACAGCCCTCAATCCGAACCTCTTCATCGAAACTCTCCACGCCACTCACCGAGACCCGCTTGCACGCGCACGCCGAAAGCCCGGCGAAGCGCGAACTCGCGTGGTTACGGAATTCCAGTTTTTTCCGATAAGATTTATCGAGACTTTTAAGTTAAAGCCTTGTTAAGGGCTGTTGCCGCCCGCTTCCTATTCTTAAAGAAGCGTTACGAAGCGCTGCAGCCCGATCCCCTCGGGACGCTGGCGATGGGGGATGCCGGCGCTTAAGTTTAAGGCCATGGATCAAGATTCGACCGACAACCCGAGGCCACCCCGCCCGCCAAAGGGGCGGCGCGGCCCCGAACCGGACCAGCCCCCGCAGGACGCCGCCGCCGATATCGACCCGGCGACCTCAGGCCCTGACGAGGACGACGAGTCGGGGCTGCCGGAAGTTCCCGAGGAGCCCGGCGTTACCGTCCTGGAAGGCCCGCTGGCGATCGGACATGCCGCGATCGAACAGGCGGTGCGGCTCGCTCCGACCTCGCCCGGCGTTTACCGCATGCTCAACGCCGCCAACGACGTGCTGTATGTCGGCAAGGCGAAAAACGTCCGCAAACGGCTCGCCTCTTATGCCAGGGCCAACGCGCCGCAGCCGGCGCGCATCCTGCGCATGATCGCGGCCACCGTCACAGTCGAGATCGTGTCGACCTCGACCGAGACCGAGGCGCTGTTGCTCGAGGCCAATTTGATCAAGCAATTGCGGCCGCGCTTCAACGTGCAGCTGCGTGACGACAAATCCTTTCCCTATATCCTGATCACAGGCGACCACTGGGCGCCGCAAATTCTGAAGCATCGCGGCGCGCAAAGCAGGCCCGGGCGATATTTCGGGCCGTTCGCTTCCGCCGGCGCCGTCAACCGCACCATCACCGCGCTGCAGCGCGCCTTTCTGGTGCGCTCCTGCACCGACGGGTTTTTCGAAAGCCGCAGCAGGCCCTGCCTGCTCTATCAGATCCGGCGCTGCGCGGGGCCGTGCACCGGCGAAATCGATTTTCCCGGCTATACCGAACTGGTGCGTGAAGCCACCGAGTTCCTGTCCGGCCGCAGCCATCTGGTGAAGCGGGAGCTGGCGGGCGAGATGGAAAAGGCATCGGCCAATCTCGCCTTTGAAACCGCGGCGGTTTACCGCGACCGTCTCGCTGCGCTCTCGGCGATCCAGTCGCAGCAAGGCATCAACCCGCGCACCGTGGAAGAAGCCGACGTGTTCGCCATCCATCAGGAGGGCGGCTATTCCTGCGTCGAGGTGTTCTTCTTCCGCACCGGACAGAACTGGGGCAACCGCGCTTATTTCCCGCGCGCGGAGAAGTCCTATACTCCGGAAGAAGTACTGGCCTCGTTCCTGGCGCAGTTCTATGACGACAAACCGCCGCCGAAACTGATCCTGCTGTCGCACCAGATTGAGGAAAGCGAACTCTTGGCCAACGCGCTTTCGATCAAGGCCGGCGCCAAGGTGGAAGTTTTGACGCCCAGGCGCGGCGAGAAGAAGGAACTGGTCGCGCACGCGCTGACCAACGCGCGCGAGGCGTTGGGGCGCAAGCTCGCCGATACGGCGACGCAAGGCCGGCTGCTGCACGGAATGGTCGAGACGCTTGGATTACCGCAGCCGCCAACGCGGATCGAGGTCTATGACAACAGCCACATCCAGGGCACCAACGCGGTCGGCGCCATGGTCGTGGCCGGGCCGGACGGTTTTATCAAGAACCAGTACCGCAAGTTCAACATCAAGTCCGAAGGCCTGACTCCTGGCGACGATTACGCGATGATGCGCGAGGTGCTGCAGCGGCGTTTCAAGCGGCTGCTGGCGCCTGCGGCGGAAGGCGATGCCGCCAAAGCCAAGGGGGAGGACGATTCGTTCCCGCAATGGCCGGATCTCGTCATCATCGACGGCGGCAGGGGCCAACTCAACGCGGCGCGCGAGATTTTCGATTCTCTCGGGCTCAACGACGTGTCGCTATTGGCGGTGGCCAAAGGACCGGACCGCGACGCCGGCCGCGAAACCTTGTTCATGCCGGACAAGGAGCCGATCAAACTCGAGCCGCGCGACCCGGTTTTGTATTTCATCCAGCGGCTGCGCGACGAGGCGCATCGCTTTGTGATCGGCTCGCACCGCAAGCTGCGCAAAAAGGACATCCGCGAGGCCGGCCTGCAGGAAATCCCCGGCATCGGCCCGTCACGCAAACGCGCGCTGCTGCATCATTTCGGGACCCTGAAGGAGATCGAACGGGCCTCGATCGCCGATCTCGGCAAGGTTCCCGGGGTCAGCGCCGAGAGCGCACGCAAGATTTTCGAGTTTTTCCACGCCCAGCCGGGCTAGTTGGGCCCTAAAGGCGGGTATGGAGTCATATTGGCGTCGTCGCCACGAGATCATGTGAACCACACGGTTGACCTTCATGCCCCAGCGGTATTGGTAAGACGGATGAACATCGCGACCACCAGAGGGGCGGCCAAAAGCTCGCTGTCCCTGCCGAATATGCTGACCTATGCGCGGATCGCCGCTATTCCCGTGGTGGTCGGCTGCATCTACGCGCAATCCATCATGGACGGCCCGCTATGGCTGCGCTGGGTGGCCGTTGCGGTGTTCATTGCCGCGGGAGTTACCGATTTTCTCGATGGCTACTATGCGCGAATCTGGGATCAGCATTCGGCCTTCGGCCGGATGCTCGATCCGATCGCCGACAAACTTCTGGTGGCGTCCTGCCTGTTGATGCTGGCTGCCGACGGCATCATTCATGGCTGGACGCTGTGGGCCGCCATCGTGATCCTGTGCCGCGAAATCCTGGTGTCGGGCTTGCGCGAATATCTCGCAGGCTTGCGGGTCAGCGTGCCCGTGACAAAGCTCGCCAAATGGAAGACGACGGTGCAGCTGGTCGCAATCGGTTTCCTGCTCGCGGGCGAAGCCGGCGACATTGCGATCCCGATCGTCACCCCGTTAGGCCCAATCGTCACCGAGATCGGCCTGTTGCTGTTGTGGATCTCGGCGATTGTCACGATCTATACCGGCTGGGATTATTTCCGTGCCGGCATCCGTCACCTCATCGAGGAGGACGAGGGATGAAGGTCAAATATTTCGCCTGGGTGCGCGAACGCGTCGGCAAGGCTGAGGAGACGGTCGAGCCGCCGGCGAGCGTTCGCACCGTCGACGATCTGATCGGCTGGCTTTCGGAGCGCGGCGAGACCTATGCCCACGCCTTCGAGACGCCTCGCGTAATCCGGGCCGCGATCGACCACGCCCATGTCAAACCCGATGCGATGATCGCCGGCGCGCGCGAGATTGCGTTTTTTCCGCCGATGACCGGCGGCTAGAGCCGTTTATGACCGCCAATGTGACCATTCGAATCCAGGAAGCCGATTTCGACGTCGCGAAGGAGATATCGGCGCTCACCAAAGGCCGACATGACATCGGCGCGGTCGTGAGTTTCTCCGGCATCTGCCGCGGCAACGAGAACGGCGAGGCGATCGCTGCGCTCACCCTCGAACATTATCCCGGCATGGCGGAGGCCGAAATCGCTCGCCACGCCGAGACCGCAATGTCGCGCTGGCCGCTCAACGGGCTCGCCATCATTCACCGTGTCGGCCGCATCGCGGCGGGCGAGAATATCGTGCTCGTGCTGACGGCCTCGCAGCACCGGCAGGCCGCGTTCCAGGCGGCGGAGTTTTTGATGGATTACCTGAAGACCAACGCGCCGTTCTGGAAGCGGGAAGAAACGCGTGACGGAACGAGCTGGGTCGAGGCGCGCGATCACGACGATGCGGCGACCGCGCGCTGGACCAAATCCTGATGGCGAAACGCGCCAAGGCGGTGGCGAAGCGCAGCCGTGCCGTCCCGAAACTCGCCGCGCCGAAAGTTCAGGCAACGAAACCTGCCGCATTGAAACTGCCAAAAGTCGCATCCAGCGAGCTCGTGACGCTGCTCGATTTCGTCCGCTATGCGGTGAGCCGCTTCGTCGAGGCCAAACTCGTGTTCGCACACGGCACCACCGATCCCGTGGCCGAGGCCGCCTTTCTGGTGTGCGAGACCTTGCATCTTCATCCCGACCAATTCGAAACGTTCGCCACCGCGCGTGTCACCGCGCAAGAGGCCAAGCAAATCCTCGAATTGATCGCGCGCCGTGTAGCCTCACGAAAGCCCGCGGCCTACCTCGTCAACAAGATCTACATGCGCGGCCTGCCGTTTTATGTCGACGAGCGCGTCATCGTGCCGCGCTCCTTCATCGGCGAGCTGTTGGATTCCCATTTCAGTGGCAGTGAGGAGGAAGGCGCGCTGATCGACGATCTCTCTGCGATCGAAAACGTGCTCGACCTCTGCACCGGCTCGGGCTGCCTCGCGATCCTGGCGAGCCGGATTTTTCCCAATGCGCGCATCGACGCGGTGGATATTTCCTCCGGCGCGCTCGATGTCGCCAAACGAAACGTCGCCGACTATGGGCTTGAAGACGTCATCACGCTGCACCGGGGCGACCTGTTCGCCCCGATCAGTGAGCGGCGTTACGACCTGATCATCTCCAATCCACCCTATGTCGACGCGCAGGGCATGGCTGAGTTGCCGCGCGAATGCCGCGCCGAGCCAAAACTCGCCTTCGACGGCGGCGCCGACGGCCTCGATATTGTCAGACGCATCCTGAACAAAGCGCGCCAGCACCTGACACCCGAAGGCGGGCTGTTGTGCGAGATCGGCCGTGGCCGCGAGGCGCTGGGGGCCGCATTTCCACAATTGCCGCTGATGTGGCTCGACAGCGAAGATTCCGACGCCGAAGTGTTCTGGATCGGCGCCGCCGATCTCTGAGCGAGGTTGAAAGCCGCGACCGATGCGGAATCAGCGCGAATGGGCGGAAATATCGCGGCCCATCGGCGTTCCCGTGGCGCGACGAAGCTGGTAGTTTGCTTAGCCAGACACCACGTTTCCGAAACATCAAGAGGCCCCTATGCTGGACAAGAGCCCACTCCCCGCCGCCGTCAATGTACCCAACGACCTCGCGGCGCACTGGATGCCGTTTACGGCCAACCGGGCCTTCAAGAAGGCGCCGCGATTGCTCGCCGGCGCCAAGGACATGCATTATTTTACCGTCGACGGCCGCAAGATCATCGACGCCGCCGCGGGCATGTGGTGCTGCAATGCCGGCCATGGCCGCAGCCAGATTTCGTCGGCGATCGGCAAGATGGCCGAGGCGCTGGATTATGCCCCGCCGTTCCAGTTCGGCATTCCACAGGCCTTTGA
>DATBYN010000391.1:0-13336 GCA_036513695.1 Bradyrhizobium sp.
GAGCCTTCGGCTGCAATCTATTTTCACCCTAAGTTCCTGCAAGCCATCGCGAGTATTCCTGCATGAGCCAACTCATCGTCCACGCCGGCGACTTCACCTTCCAGGCCCGTTTCGAAGAACAACTGGCGCCAAAAACCGTCGCCGCCTTTCGCAAGGCGATGCCGTTCGAGAGCCAGGCCATCCATGTGCGCTGGAGCGGCGAGGGGGTCTGGATGCCGCTCGGCGATCTGGATTTCGGCGTCTCCTACGAGAACCACACCAGCTATCCCGCGCCGGGCCAGATCATCCTTTATCCCGGCGGCATCAGCGAAACCGAAATTTTGCTGGCCTATGGCGGCGTCCATTTTGCCAGCAAGATGGGCCAGCTCGCCGGCAACCATTTTGTGACGCTGACCTCGGGCCTGGAGAATCTGGCGACGTTCGGCAAGACCGTGCTGTGGAAAGGCGCGCAAAAAATTCGTTTCGAGGAAGTCTAAGTGGCCGACGCCCGCTACCCTCGCGACCTTCATGGCTACGGCCGCAACCCGCCCGATCCGCGTTGGCCCGGCGGTGCGCGCGTCGCCGTGCAATTCGTGGTCAATTTCGAAGAGGGCGGCGAGAACAACATTTTGCATGGCGACCGCGCCTCGGAAGCGTTCCTGTCTGACGTGTTGGGCGCACAGCCCTGGCCGGGGCAACGTCACGCCAATATCGAATCGATGTTCGAATATGGTTCGCGCGCCGGCTTTTGGCGGCTATGGCGGATCTTCACCGAGCGCAAATTGCCGACCACCGTATTCGGCGTTGCGAACGCGCTGAAACGAAATCCGCTCATTGTCGCCGCCATGAAAGAGGCCGGCTGGGATATCGCGAGCCACAGCCTCCGATGGGTCGAGCACAAGGACATGTCGGAAGCGGAGGAGCGCGCCGAGATCGCGGACGCGATCCGCGTTCACACCGAATTCACCGGGCAACGCCCGCTCGGCTGGTACACCGGGCGGACGTCGATCAACACGGTGAGGCTGGTGATGGAAGCCGGCGGCTTTCTGTATTCCTGCGACTCCTATGCCGACGATCTGCCGTACTGGATCAAGGGACCGGCGGGGCCGCATCTGATCATTCCCTACACCCTCGATGCCAACGACATGCGTTTTGTCAATGCGCAGGGCTTTGGCGGCGGCGACGAGTTCTACACCTATCTCAAGGATAGTTTTGACGTGCTCTACGCCGAAGGCGAGACCTCGCCGAAAATGATGTCGGTGGGCCTGCATTGCCGCGTGGTCGGGCGGCCGGGTCGGGCGGCGTCGCTGATGCGGTTTCTCGATTACATCATGAAGCATGAACGCGTCTGGGTGCCGACACGGCTGCAGATTGCGCAGCACTGGCACGCCAATCTTTCGCATCTTGCCACCAACGCCTTCGATATCGGATAGCGAGGGGCGCGATGTCGCAAAAAACGCTCGCCGATCTCAACGCCTGCAGCAAGGGTGATTTTGTCGCCGCGCTCTCTAATATTTTCGAATATTCGCCATGGATTGCCGAGCAGGCGGCATCGGCACGGCCGTTCGCCGGCGTAAAGCAATTATTCGCGGCGATGAAGGCCGCCGTCGATCGCGGAGCCCCCGAGCTGCGTCTTGCGCTGATAAAAGCGCATCCCGATCTCGCCAACAAGACCCAGCGCGCCGCGGGCCTCACCGCCGAATCCAATGACGAACAGAACAGCGTCGGCCTAGACCGCTTGTCGGATGCCGAATATGAGGCATTCGAGCGCGTCAACAACGCCTACCGCACTAAATTCGGTTTCCCCTACATCGTCAGCGTTCGCCGCCACACCAAGGATTCCATCTTGCGTGATTTCGAGCGCCGTCTGCCGAACGATCCTACGACTGAGACGCAGAAATCGATCGAGGAGATCTGCCGGATCGCGGCACTGCGGCTCGATCTGCTCGTTGTTGGCGACGACCGGCTGCAGGTGCATGGACGGCTGTCGACCCACGTGCTGGATACGCACGGCGGCAGGCCCGCGGCGGGGATCGCGGTCGAGCTGGTCGAATTGTCCGAACTCGGCTCAAGCCGCGTCGTGACCCGCACCATCACCAATGCCGACGGCCGCACCGATCAGCCCTTGATCGGCGGTCGGCCGGTGCCGATCGGCCGTTACGAGTTGACCTTCAGCGTCGGAAAATATTTTGGCGAACGCCATGTGCCGATGTCCGATCCGCCGTTTCTTGATAAAATCCCCTTACGGTTTTCGGTGAGCGAGCCCGAAGGCCATCTCCATGTCCCGCTCCTGGTCACGCCCTGGAGCTACGCGACCTATCGGGGGAGTTGAATTGGCACGAAGGTTGCTCGTTATTGACGGTAGGCCGGGGCGAGTCTTGCGAATTCACCCGCTGAACTGGAGGTTTCACGCGTGCCATTGATCAAAAACAAATACGGCAAGGGCCGGGTCCGCGTGATGCGGATTCACCGCGACGGCGATCGCCACGAAGTCAGCCAGCTCAACGTCAAGGCGATGATCGAGGGCGATTTTTCTCGCGCCTATACCGATGCCGACAATTCCACGTCAGTGTCGACCGACACTATCAAGAACGTGGTCAATATCATCGCACGCGAAAACACCTCGCTCTGTACGGAAGATTTCTGCCAGGTGCTGGCGAAGAAATATCTCGATCTCTATCCGCAGGTGAGTTCGGTCGCGATCACGGCGCACGAGACAAAATGGAGCCGCCTGAGTTTCGGCGGCAAGCCGCATCCGCACAGTTTCGTGCTCGACGGCAACGGCAAGCCGACCGTCGAGGTCACCGCGACGCGCCAGGGATCGACGCTGGCCTCCGGCATCGACGGCTTTACCTTTATGAAGTCGACCCAGTCGGGCTGGGAGAATTACGTCAAGGATGCCTACACGACGATCAAGGAAACCAACGACCGGATGTGCGCGACCTCGATGGTGGCATCCTGGAAATGGTCGGCGAAGCCAGAAAATTATCCGGCGACCAATGCAAAGATTCTTTCAACCATGCTGGAGGTCTTCAGCATGACCTATAGCAAGAGCGTGCAGGACAGTTTGTATCGGATGGGGGAAGCGGCGCTCGCAGCGGTCCCCGAAATCTCCGAAATCAGCTTGGCCTGTCCGAACATGCACTTCATCCCGATTAACCTGTCGGCGTTCGGGCTCGATAACAACAACGACGTGTTGCTGCCGACCGATGAGCCGCACGGCCAGATCGAATGCACGGTGGGGCGGGGGTGACTTGTAGCTTTCGTAGGGTGGGCAAAGGCGCTCTTCGCGCTGTGCCCACCACCTTTGTTTGAACATGTTGGTGGGCACGCGGAGCCTGTCATCGGGCGCGCATTCGCGCGACCCGTTGGCTTTGCCCACCCTACAGCAGGAGGCACTCAGCCGAACTTCTCGTTAAGCTTCGGCCACAGCCGGTCCGGCTTGAACGGCACCGATGTGAACCGAATGCCGGTGGCATTCGCAAGCGCGTTGCCGAGGGCCGCGGCGACCGGATTGTAGGGACTTTCGCTCATCGACTTGGCACCCATCGGCCCCAGCGCATCTGACGTGTCGGCGAAAAGCACTTCGGTGCGCGGAATGTCCGCAAAGGACGGCAAATGATAGTCGCGGAATTTCGGGTTGGCCACCCGGCCGCCCTCGTCGATCACCATCTCCTCGTAGAGGGTGGCGCCGAGCGACTGCGCGACGCCGCCCTCGACCTGTCCGCGGCATTGCATGGGATTGGCGACCCGGCCGGCATCCGCAGCCTGTACGCTCTTGAGGACCTTGATCTCGCCGGTGAATTTATTCACGGCGACCCTAAAACCCTGCACGTTGAACGCGACCGAGCGCGGCGTGCCTCCCGAAGAGCCGGTCGCTTGCAGCGGCTGCCCCTGCGCGCGCGCGGTTTCGGCGATCTTGGCGAAAGGAACGCGCTCCTTGCCGCAGACCACGGCATCGTCTGCGAGCACGCAAGCGTCGGGATCGGTCTTGGTCGCAGTGGAAACGAACACCTTCAGATCGTCGGCGAGGCCTTCCGCCGCCGCTTGCGTCGCGCGCCCGGCGACAAAGGTGCCGGTAGAGCCATAGGCGCCGGTGTCGTGGCCGCCATGCGCGGTGTCGGATTGCCGCAGCCGGATCTGGTCGACGGTGGTCGCGAGCGCCGTCGCGGCGATCTGGCGATGCACCGTGGAGGTGCCGTTGCCGAATTCGGCGGTGCCGACGGTGAGTTCGAAGGAGCCGTCGTCGCAGAGCGCAATCGCGGCGTCCGCGATATGCCCGTCCGGCGGCACCGTATCGATCATGGTCAATGCGATGCCTTCGCCGATCAGCCAGCCGGCGGAAAGTTCGACCTTAGGCCCTTCAGCCTGCATGGCGCGCTCGACCAGGTCGAGGCACTGATCGAGCCCGTAAGAACCATAGAAAATGTCGTGATGTCCGGAGCCCGGCGGCGACAGCATGGGGTCACCGGGCTTAACGATGTTGCGGCGGCGGATTTCGAAGGGACTGATGCCAAGACCTTTGGCCAATTCGTCGATGGCGGCTTCGACCGCGATCAGCGTTTGCGGCAGGCCATAACCGCGGAATGCGCCCGCCGGCAGAGTGTTGGTATAGGCGACGACGGCATCGACCTTCTTGTTCGGGCAATTATAGACGCCAAGCGACTCGCCGCAGGCATGGAACAGCACCGGCGGCCCATGATTGCCATAGGCCCCGGTGTTCGAGAGCACGTCGAGCTGCAGTGCCGTCAGTTTTCCGTCGCTGTCGGCGCCGGCCTTGACCGACACGCGCATCGGATGCCGTGTCGAGGACGCGATGAATTGTTCCTGGCGGGTGAATTCAAGTTTCACGGGGCGTCCGGTCTTGAGCGCCGCGAGCGCCAGAATATCCTCGACAAACATTTCCTGCTTGCCGCCAAAACCGCCGCCGACCCGTTCGCAAAACACTCGAACCTTGTCCGGTGCGAGATCGAAAATTTCCGCCAGCGCGCGCCGCGCCAGGAACGGCGTCTGCGTGCTGGAGCGGATGTTCAGGATACCGCTGGGGTCGACCCAGGCGAGCCCGCCATGGGTTTCGAGCGCGGCGTGCTGGACGCGCTGGGTCGTAAATGTGCCCTCATAGGTGACGGCCGACTGCGCCAGCGCGCTGGCGACATCGCCGTATTCGCCGTGGGTTTCCGCGACGATATTTCGTCCCGCACCGGTCACGCGTTGTTCGGGCGTCTTGTCGGCGTGAAGCAGCGGCGCGCCCGGCGCGATCGCCTGTTCCGGATCGAACACCGCCGGCAAGAGTTCGTAGTCGACCTTGAGCTGGCGGCAGCCTTCTTCGGCAGCAGCCTCGGTTTCCGCAACGACGGCGGCGACTTTCTGTCCGATGAAGCGGACGACATTGTCCAACACGCGGGTGTCGTCCGGATCCATCCAGGCTTTTTCGTGCCGCGCGGTCGAGAACAGCCGATCCGGCGCGTCTTCGAAGGTCAGGACCGTATGCACGCCGGGAATGGCCAATGCCGCGGCCTTGTCGATCGAGATGATCTTGGCGTGCGGATGCGGCGAGCGCAGCAGTTTTATGTGCAGCAAACCTTCCACCGCCGTATCGAAGGTGTAGCGCGCCGCGCCGCGCACCACTTGGGGCCCGGCAGGCGCCGGCAGGCTGCGGCCAAAGGCGGTGCCGGCGGCGGCGTCTTCGATGTTGTTCTTGCCGTTGAGTGCGTCCTCGATCGCGCGATAACCGGTGCAGCGGCAAATGTTGCCCTTCAGCGAGGCGCCGAGATCCTGCCGTTGCGCCTGGTTCAACGACGCGCAGGTCAGGATCATGCCCGCAGTACAGAAGCCGCACTGAAAGCCCTGCGCATCGAGAAACGCCTGCTGCATCGGGTGCGTGCCGCCGTCGCCTGCGAGGCCTTCGATGGTGGTGACGGCATGGCCATCGGCGCGAAACGCCGGGATCAGGCAGCTATGTACCGGCTCGCCGTCGAGCAGCACGGTACAGGCGCCGCAGTCGCCGGCGTCGCAGCCTTTCTTGACGCCGAAATGCCCAAGGTCGCGCAAGAACGTCCGCAGGCATTGTCCGGCGCGCGGACTTTCCGAAAACGCCTTACCGTTGATCTCAAAAGTCATGGGTGGGCCGGACCTTGCAATTCCAAACGAATCTCTTCGGCAAGGCGCAGCGTCATGTGCTTGCGCCATGGTGGCTTGCCGTGGAGGTCATCATGATAGAGCGCGTCCGGAATGTGATGCAGGATCGCCTCGTGCAGCTCTCTGGCCTGCGGGCTTTTGGCAAAGGACAATTGCACCGGCCGTTTGGTGGACGCCGTTACCGTCAGCGTCAAGCCGCCGCCGCTGTCGATGCTGCCGATCAACAGCGCCGCGGAGCGGCCGACCGGCGTCAGCGAAATCTGGCGGAACGCCGAGCGTCGTTTCAGCGCTGCGAGCGGAATGTCGATCTGGCGCAGCAACTCGCCCGGCGCGAGCACATTGCGTCCGTCGCCAATGACAAAATCGGTGACGCGCAGCTTCTGCTCGCTGCCGTCCGCCTTCCAGATCGTGCAGACGCCATCGAGCGCCGAAGTCAGGGAGATCATCGGGCCGGCCGGCAACGACATGCAGAGATTGCCGCCGACGGTCGCGGTCTTCCATATCTTGAAGGAGGCGAGATACGCGCGGCAGCATTGGTTGATCAGGGGCGCGGCGAGCCATTCCGGCGGGCAGGCAAACGCATCGAGTTGCGCCACCGTGCAGGTCGCCGCGATCGAAAGCTCGGTTTCGCCGATCGTGAGCGCCGGCCATTTGAGATCAGTCAGATCGATCAGTCGCTTCAGATCGGACTGGGGTTCGGAGAACAGCCAGGTCCCGCCCGCGAGCCAAGCATCGCCTGCCGTCCAAACGGGCAGTTGAGCCCGTGTCTGGGGATGGGCGACTTCGATGATGGTGTTCAGATCCATAGATACGCTAGTGCTTTCAAAGAGATGCATCTCCGTTTAAGAATTCTTGCAAGACCGGCGCCAACTCTCGCATGGGTCGGGCTGGTCTTTGAATTGCAGAGATGGCTTGGCTCTTCGTATCGCAATTCCGGTCTCCTGGAGAAAGTAACATGATGGACCCAAATCGGGCGATCTGGATCAAAGATCCGTTGGCGATCCTCGCCGATGGCGCGGAGCGGGGCGTCGTCGTACAGAGCGGCAAGATTGTCGAACTGGTGCCGAAGGGCGGCCAGCCCAAGACGCCGGCGGCGTTCTTTGAGGCCGGCGACCATGTGGTACTGCCGGGGCTGATCAATACCCACCATCATTTCTACCAGACCTTGACCCGGGCGCTGCCGGCGGCGCTCGACCGCGAACTGTTCCCGTGGCTTGAGGCGCTCTATCCGGTATGGGCGCGGCTGACGCCGGAGGCACTTGAGCTCGGCGTCACCGTGGCGATGTCGGAATTGCTGCTGTCCGGGTGCACCACCACGACCGATCATCATTATGTTTTCCCGGCGGGGCTCGAGGACGCCGTCGATATCGAAGTCGCGGTGGCAAAACGGCTGGGCGTCCGCGTGCTCCTGACCCGCGGCTCGATGAATCGCTCAAAGCGCGACGGCGGCCTGCCGCCGGACAGCGTGGTACAGGACGAGGATACCATCCTCGCCGACAGCGCGCGCGTGGTGGCAAAACATCATCAGCGCGGCGAAGACGCCATGGTGCAGATCGCGCTGGCGCCATGCTCGCCGTTCTCGGTGACGACATCGTTGATGCGCGCGACCGCGGCGCTCGCGGAAAAGCTGGACGTGCGCATGCATACCCACTTGGCGGAAACCGAGGACGAGAACAAATTCTGCGAAGCAATGCATGGCTGCCGGCCGCTGGATTATCTCGAGGAAAGCGGCTGGCTCAATGCGCGGACCTGGCTCGCCCATGGCATTCACTTCAACGCAGAGGAAGTGAAGCGCCTGGGCAAGGCCAAGACCGCGATCAGCCACTGCGCCTGCAGCAACCAGTTGCTCGCATCGGGCTGCTGTCCGGTCTGCGACATGGAAGAGGCGGGGGTCAAAATCGGTCTCGGCGTCGATGGCTCGGCCTCGAACGACAAATCCAACCTGATGCAGGAGGTGCGCGCGGCGTTCCTGCTGCAGCGTGCCCGCTATGGCGTTACCCGCGTCAGCCACAAGGACGCGCTGCGCTGGGCCACCCAAGGCTCGGCGGCCTGCGTCGGCCGCCCTGAACTGGGTGAGATCGCCGTCGGGAAGGCCGCCGATCTCGCGTTGTTCAAGCTCGATGAATTGCGGTTCTCCGGCTACGGCGATCCATTGGCGGCGCTGGTTCTGTGCGATGCGCATCGCGCCGATCGCGTCATGGTCGGCGGCCACTGGGCGGTCATCGATGGCGCCATTCCCGGGCTCGACGTACCCGACCTGATCCGCCGCCACGGCGCCGCCGCGCACACGATGCAGGTGGGATAAACCAGGTCGTCATTGCGAGCCAACGGGTCGCGCGAATGCGCGCCCGATGACAGGCTCCGCGACGCAATCCAACTGGCTTAGCCGCAAGGACTGGATTGCTTCGTCGCAAGAGCTCCTCGCAATGACGAACACCAAAAAAGGGTCCGGGCGTGGCCGCCCGGACCCCGTAGTCTCGGGAGTACCCGGCGTTACTTGCCGGGGATCTTGTCGTCGATGCCCTTGACGTAGAAGTTCATGCCGAGCACCTGACCATCGTCGAGATGGTCGCCGCCCTTGCACTCAATTTCCTTACCGTCCTGGCCTACGACCGGACATTTGAACGGGAACAGCTTGCCATCGGTGATCGCCGCTTCGGTATCCATCGCCAATTTCTTCACGTCGTCGGGCATGTTGGTGTAGGGCGCCATCACGACCAGTTTCGATTTCAGCCCGCCCCAAGTGTCTTCCGACGCCCATTTGCCGTCGAGTTCGGCCTTGACCCGGTCGATGTAGTAGGGCGCCCAGTTATCCATGATCGAGGTCAGCTGCGCCTTCGGTCCGAACTTGATCATTTCGGAATCCTGGCCGAACGCCAGCTTGCCGCGCTCGGATGCGATCTGCATGGCCGCCGGTGAGTCGGTGTGCTGCATGATCACGTCGGCGCCCTGGTCGAGCAGCGCCTTAGCGGCGTCAGCCTCCTTCCCGGGATCAAACCACGTGTTCGCCCAAATGATCTTGACCTTGATGTTGGGATTGACGGTCTGGGCGCCAAGGATCGTGGCGTTGATGCCCATGACGACTTCCGGGATCGGGAACGAGCCGATGTAGCCGAGCACGCCGGATTTCGACATCTTGCCGGCGATAACGCCCTGAATGTAGCGGCCTTCGTAGAACCGGCCGTTATAGATCGACATGTTCTTGTCGCGCTTGAAGCCGGTGGCGTGCTCGAAATGCACATTGGGATATTTCTTCGCCACCTTCAGCGTCGGATCCATGTAGCCGAACGAGGTGGTGAAGATCAGTTTGTTGCCGGCGCGCACCAGCTGTTCGATGGCGCGCTCGGCATCGGGACCCTCGCTGACGTTCTCGAGATAGGTGGTCTCGATCTTGTCGCCGAATTCTTTGACCAGTGCCTGGCGTGCAAGTTCATGCTGGTAGGTCCAGCCGAAATCGCCGACCGGTCCAAGATAGATAAAGCCGACTTTGAACTTCTCGGCCGCACAAGCGCCGAACATGCTTGCTCCGGCAGTGAGGATCACTGCCGTCGCCGCGATGAGAATTTTTCTCATGGGTTTCTCCTGACACAAGGGGTGGACTGACTGTCCCGCTGCGCACGCGCCCCATCGCGCGCGCTTCGGGTATTCATCGATCGGGTACGAACACAGTTCCAAGCGCCGCCGGTGCAGTCGAGCCGCCGGTCCGCGCCCGTGAAATCAGAACCAGAACGATGACCGTTGCGAGATACGGCAAGGCCGACATGAATTGCGAGGGTACGCCGATGCCGGCGCCCTGCGCATGAAGTTGCAGGATCGTCACCGCGCCGAACAGATAGGCGCCGATCACCAGCCGCCCCGGCCGCCAGGACGAGAACACCACCAGCGCGAGCGCGATCCAGCCGCGACCGGCGGTCATGCCCGGGATGAAGAACGGCGTATAGGCAAGCGGCAGGTAAGCGCCGGCGAGGCCGGCGCAGGCGCCGCCGAACATCACCGCCAGCATTCTGATCTTGAGGACCGGATATCCCAATGCGTGCGCCGAAACGTGATTGTCGCCTACGGCGCGCAACACCAGTCCGGTCCGTGTCCGGTACAGAAACAGCCAGATGCCGATCACGAGCGCCAGCGACAGATAGATGAAGGCGTCCTCGCCGAACAGGATGCGTCCCACCAGCGGAATGTCGGTAAGGCCGGGGATGTGGAGATGCGGAGCCGGCGTTATCTTCTCGCCGACGAAGCCGGCGCCGATCAGGCCGGACAGTCCGATGCCGAGGATCGTGAGCGCCAGTCCCGTGGCCACCTGGTTGACCGCAAGGCCGAGCGTCATCATGGCGAAGATGAGAGAGAGCAAGGCGCCGGCAATGATGCCGCAGATCGCGCCGATGATGGTGGAACCGGTCAGCCAGGCTCCGCCGAACCCGCAGGCCGCGCCGACGATCATCATGCCCTCGACGCCGAGGTTGAGCACGCCGGCGCGTTCGGTCACGAGTTCGCCGGTCGCAGCGATCAACAGCGGCGTCGATGCCGCCAGCACCGAAAGGATGATCGCCTCAACCAGTTCCACTGTGCACCTGTCGGGACGGGAAAATGAGCCGGAAGCGGTAGAGAATGAGACTGTCGCAGGCGAGCACATAGAACAGCAGAATGCCCTGAAATACCTTGGTCACGTCCAACGGGATCTTCATCGCGATCTGGGCCTGTTCGCCGCCGATAAATGTCAGTGCGAGGAAAAGTCCTGCAATTAATATTCCAATTGGGTTCAGACGGCCGAGAAACGCCACGATGATCGCGGTGAAACCGTAGCCGGGCGAGATGCCCGGCTGAAGATGCCCGACCGGTCCGGCGACCTCGATGATCCCCGCAAGTCCGGCCAGCGCCCCCGAGATGGCGAAGGTGAACAGGACCAATTGATCGGAATTGAACCCGCCGAAGCGCGCCGCGCGCGGTGCTGCGCCGACCACGCGTATTTCAAAACCCTTGATGGTACGTCCAAGCAATACGGTTGCCGCGGCGACGACAATAAGCGCGATGATCGCGCCGAGATGCAGCCGGCCGCCCGCGATCAGAACCGGCACGGTCGCAACCGGATCGAACTCGGCGGTGGTCGGGAAATTGAAGCCTGCGGGATCGCGCCAAGGACCGCGCACCAGATAGTCAAGGAATAGGTCAGCGACATAGACCAACATCAGGCTAGTGAGAATCTCGCTGGCGCCGAACCTGACCTTGCAGATCGCCGGTATCAGGGCATAGAGCGCGCCAGCCGCCGCGCCCATCAAAAGCATCGCCGGCAGCACCCAATGTCCGGCCTCGGTGCCCTGCGTTTTCACCGCGAGCCAGCTGCCGGCGACGGCGCCGATCAGAAACTGGCCCTCCGCTCCGATATTCCAGACGTTGGCGAGATAGCAGAGCGACAGGCCGATCGCGATCATCACCAGCGGCGTTGCTTTCACCGCGAGTTCCTGAAGCGAATAGCTGTCGGTCAAGGGATCGATGAAGTAAACCCAAAGCGCCAGGGCAGGATTCTTGCCGAGAATGGCGAACAGGATGCTCATGGTCACGATCGTCAAGCCGATCGCGATCAAAGGCGAGACCAGAGCGATCGTGTTCGATCGCTCGGCCCGCTTTTCAAGCACCAGCTGCATGAGCCGTTTCCTTTTGCTCCAGGCTGCTTCCGCCCATCAGCAGGCCGAGCTTCTCGCGGCTCGCTTCCGCGGTCGGAAGCGGCGCCGAGAGGCGGCCGTGGAACATCACTGCGATCCGGTCGGTGATCTCGGTGAGTTCATCGAGGTCCTGGCTCGTCACCAGCACGGCGGCGCCGGCGGCGGCGAGATCGAGCAGCGCCTGCCGGATCACGGCGGCCGCGCCCGCGTCGACACCCCAGGTCGGCTGGCTGACCACGAGAACGGCGGGGTTGCGCAATATCTCGCGGCCGACGATGAACTTTTGCAAATTGCCGCCGGACAGGCTTGCCGCTTCGGGGTCGCGCTTGGCCTTGCGCACATCGAACGTCTCGGTGGTGCGGTCGACCGTCTTTAACGTCGCCGCGGTATTGATGAAACCGTGTTGGACCATTCCGCTGGCGGCGTGGCCGGTCAAAAGCGCATTTTCGGAAAGTTTCATGCGCGGCGCGGTGCCGTGACCGAGCCGCTCTTCGGGCACGAAGGCCGCGCCCAGCTTGCGTCGCAGCGTGATGGAAAGATGCCCTGCGGCGACACCGTCGATCACGATCGTGCCGGGGTCTTGGGCCAGCCGCTCGCCCGAAAGCGCCGCGAAAAACTCATCTTGCCCGTTGCCGGCGACGCCGGCGATGCCCAAGATTTCGCCACCCTTCAATTCGAGCGAGATATGCTGGAGCCTGACGCCGTGAGGATCGTCGGGTTCCAGGCTGAGATCGTTGACGACGAGGCGCGGCACCGTGACGTGTCGGCCTGTGGCTGCTTTGACTTCCTTGATGTCGGCGCCGACCATCATCCGCGCCAGCGAGGCCGCGGTCTCGGCTTGCGGGTTGCAGGTGGCGACCTTCTTGCCGCTGCGCAGGATCGTGGCGGTGTCGCACAGCCGCTTCACCTCTTCCAGCTTGTGGCTGATGTAGAGGATGGCGCGGCCCTCGGCCTTTAAGCGATCCAGCACCACAAACAGCTGGTCGGCTTCCTGTGGGGTCAATACTGCGGTCGGCTCGTCGAGGATCAGGAATTTGGGATTTTGCATCAACGCCCGCACGATTTCGATGCGCTGGCGCTCACCGACCGACAGCTGCCACACCTCGCGTCCGGGATCGAGCGGAAGCCCGTAGACATTGGACACGTCCTCAAGCCGCGCCGACATGTCCTTGAATTTTTCCTTGCCGTCGAGGCCGAGCGCCACGTTTTCGGCGACGGTCAGATTGTCGAACAGCGAAAAATGCTGGAACACCATGCCGATGCCGCGCGCGCGGGCTTCCGAGGGGCCGGAGAGAACCATCCTCTCGCCTTGCCAGCGCATCTCGCCGTCGCTTGGCTGAATCAGTCCGTAGATGGCTTTGACGAGGGTCGATTTTCCAGCGCCATTCTCGCCCAGGAGCGCATGGATTTGCCGCGGCCAGATGTCGATATCGATCTTGTCGTTGGCGAGAAAATCGCCGTAGCGCTTGGTCAACCCGACCGTCTGAAGCAGCGGCGTTTCGCCGGAATGCAGGCCTGTTGATGTCGGATCTAACATGCGTGGTCACGCGCGCGAGGGA
>DATBYN010000392.1:0-12381 GCA_036513695.1 Bradyrhizobium sp.
GCAAAGGCCTCGAGATAGAGATCGACTGGGGAGATCATCAGATGTGCGTCGAATATCTTCCTGGTGTGCGGGCGGATCGCCTTGATCACGTCGGGGCCGTAGGAAATGTTCGGAACAAAATGCCCGTCCATCACATCGAGATGGATCCAGTCGGCGCCCGCCGCATCGACGGCGCGGACCTCTTCGCCCAGTTTGGCGAAGTCGGAAGCCAGGATCGACGGCGCGATGACGAGGCGGCGTGACGCAAATTGGGTGGACATGTGCGCTTTCCCGAAAGCACTTCGAAGCGTTAAGGAACGGCTTTCGCGTAACATGCGCAAGCCGTTCGGGCAATGCGGGCGAGCCGCACCCAGGAGGCGGAAAATTCTGCCGTTGGCGGCAGCTATTGCCGGGGCCGGCGGGCCGCGGAACTCCGAAAACCGTACATTTTATTGGCCTTTTCACGATGGCATGGCGTTTGCTGATCATTGAGCCGTAAACGTTAGGGCCGCCTCCCGCGCGGCATTTGTCGGAGTTTTGGTTATGTTGCTTGCCCTTAGTGCCGCATCGTCCGCACTGGATGCCCTGCAATTGCTGACCTCGTCGAAATCCTCCTCTCCGCCTGCCACCGGCTTCAGCCAGGGCTCGGCGAGCCCGTTCGATCTTTCCGGCAGCACCGCGGCTTCGGGAACCTCGACTGCCCCGGCTTCCGGCGGAAGCGGGTTGTCGCAGCTATCGCCGACCACGCTCAGCGCGCTGCTGGCGGCGCAGAGCCAGTCATCGAGCGGCGCGACAACCACCTCGGCGCCGACCGACGCATCCAGCGCACTGAAGGATCTGTTCTCGCAGCTCGACACCAATGGCGACGGCCAGATCAGCAAATCGGAATTCGAAAACGCGCTCGGCGCCGGTGGAACCAATATCGCGCAGGCCGACGCCGTCTTCAACAAGCTCGATACCAATGGCGACGGCTCGGTCAGCCTCAACGAGCTGAAGTCGGCGCTGCAGGGCGCCGGCGGCAAGGGTGGTCACCATCACCATCATGTTGCGGATTCCGACGGCTCCAGCGGCTCCACCGGATCGAGTTCTGCGACCGGTAACGGTGGATCGAGCTCCGATCCCCTGCTGCAGGCGTTGGCAGGCGCATCGTCCACCTCGGTCACCAACAGCGACGGCTCGACCACGACCTCGGTGACCTATGCCGACGGCACCAAGGTGACGATGACCTCGCCCGCGGCATCGACATCATCTTCTAGCGCGACATCCTCCAGCGCGACGTCGTCCTACAATGTCATCGAGCAGATGATTCAGCGCGAGGCCCAGGCGATTTCATCCGGCGCGACCGCATCGCTCTCGGTCAGCGTCTAAAGTCAGCTTTAGTTACGTAGCGAACCGATCCTTCCACGCCGGCAGCGCGCCCGGAAAGGGCAGGGCGGTCGCGGCGTACACGCCGCGCGCGATGGCGCGGGCGACGACATTGGCGGCGACCATGCCAAGCTCGGTGAGGCCCACCAGCGGATCGACCGCTTTCTCACCGGTGGCCGCGGCGAACAGCACATCGCCATCCATCGGCGCATGCACCGGATAGATCGCGCGGGCAAAGCCGGTCTGCGCGATCATCGCGAGCCGTTTTGTCTGGGGTTTTGTCAGTTCGGCGTCGGTCACGACCACCGCCAATGTGGTGTTTTCCACCGATGTCGCGGCGGGCCCGCCCTTGATGCGCATCGCCAGCATCTCCGGCGTGAACGAGCGCGGTAGTCCGCGCCCGCCATACTCGCCGCCGATCTCGAACGGCGCCGCCCAGAACCACGGCCCGTCGCCGACCGTGACGGTGCCGACCGCATTCACCACCGCAAGCGCCGCGACCCGGACGCCTGCTGGCGTCGCGGCCGATGCCGAGCCGAGCCCGCCCTTGTAATTCGCGGTGGTGGCGCCGAGGCCTGCGCCGATGCTGCCGAGCGCGAAATCGGTGCCCGCGGCGACCGCGGCGGCGTAACCGAGGTCGCGATAGGGCGCAAAGCGCCCCCAGTTCTTGTCGCCGCCGTTCAGCAGATCAAAACAGATCGCGCCGGGCACGATCGGTATCACCGCGTCGCGCACCGCAAAGCCGCGGCCCTGTTCGGCAAGCCAGGCCTGGATTCCGCCGCCGGCCTCGAGCCCGAACGCCGAGCCGCCCGAGAGCGCGATGGCGTCGACCGCCTCAACCGTGTTGGCGACGTCGAGCAGGGCACCTTCGCGGGTGCCGGGTCCGCCGCCGCGCACGTCGATCGCCGCGACCGCGGGCTTATCGAAAATCACCGCGGTGACGCCGGACGCCAGTTTTGCGTCGCCGGCGTGGCCAACGCGCACGCCGGCAATATCGGTGAGGAGATTTTTCAAAATGCGAGTCCTCTCAGGTGACGATGGACAATCTCGAACAATGGTTCAACCGTCCAGCGCCATTCGCATCATCTTTGCGAGATCGGACTTGCGATACGGCTTTGCAAGCAGCAGCACGCCGGAATCGAGACGTCCATGATGAACGATGGCGTTCTCGGTATATCCCGACGTGTACAATGTTTTAAGCGACGGACGCCGCTTCAGCGCCGCCTCGACCAGCTGGCGGCCGTTCAAAGGCCCGGGCATGATCACGTCGGTGAACAAGAGATCGATGGGATCACCGTTGTCAATCACATTCAACGCTTCTGTCGCGTTGCTCGCTTCCATTGTGGTGTAGCCGAGGCTCTCGATCTGGGTGATCACGTATCGGCGCACCAATGCATCATCCTCGACCACCAGCACGATCTCGTTGCCGCCCTCGACCCGCGAGGAAGCCTGCACCTCTGCGTCGGTCTGGTCGAGGCCGGTTGCCCGCGGTAGATAGATCTTGACGGTGGTGCCGTGACCTTCCTCGCTATAGATCTTGATATGGCCGTTGGACTGCTTGACGAAACCAAACACCATGCTCAAGCCTAGCCCGGTGCCCTTGCCGACTTCCTTGGTAGTGAAGAAGGGATCGAACACCCTCTCTAGGTTAGCGGCGGGAATCCCGGTGCCGGTGTCGCTGACGGCAATCAACACATAATTTCCGACCGTGACCTCGCTGTGCATGCTCGCATAGCCCTCGTCGAGATAGATGTTGTTGGTCTCCAGCGTGAGCTTGCCGCCGGCCGGCATGGCGTCGCGGGCATTGAGCGAAAGATTGAGGATGGCGGTGGTGAGTTGGTTCGGATCGACCAATGCCGTCCAGGCGTCCGCGGCAAGCAGCGGACGGATCTCGATTTGCTCGCCCAGCGTCGGGTGCAGCAACTTCGCGGTTTCCAGGATGAGCCCGTTGACGTCGACCTCGCGCGGCTGTAGCGGCTGCTTGCGGGCGAATGCGAGCAGGTGCTTGGTCAGGCTGGCGCCGCGCTCCGCAGCCTCATCGATCATCTTGGCGATGGCTGAGAGTTGCGGGCTGTCGGCGACCGCTTCGCTCAGGATTCCGATGGTCCCGGTGATGACGGTCAGAATATTGTTGAAGTCATGCGCGACGCCGCCGGTGAGCTGGCCCACGGCGTCCATTTTCTGGGCCTGGCGGATTTGCGCTTCTGCGGCGTGCTTCTCGGTCAGATCGCGCCCGACAAAGAAATGCCGCCGCACCGGTTCCGACCAGGCGCCCATCCAGGTCAGCGTCACGGCCTGGCCGTCCTTATGGACATAGCGCGTCTCGAAGTTGCGCATATGCTGCCCGCGCCGCGCCGACCGCATCTCGTGGCGCGTGGATTCGAGGTCGTCGGGATGGATGAACTCGACCGCACTATGGCCGATCATTTCGTCGGGCCGATAGCCCAGGATAGTCATGGAGCTCGGTGAGACCTGAACGAAAGTACCCTTGGTATCGGTGACCAGGATCAGGTCCTGCGAGGTCTCGAAGATACGCCGCCGCTCCTCGACCTCCTGACTAAGCGCCCGCTCGGTCCTCTTGCTCTCGGTGATGTCGCGGGCGGTTTTGGATGCGCCGACTATCTCTCCCGTCGCTGATTTGATCGGCGAGATACCCAGCGCAACATTGAGCTCACTGCCATCCTTGTGCAGCCGTAATGTTTCGTAATGTTCGATGGCTTCGCCCTTGCTTACGCGAAGAAGATTTTCAGGCACCTCAGGCTGCTTGTCGGGCGGAACGATGATATCGATGCGACTGCCGACGGCTTCGGCCGCGGTAAATCCGAATAGTCGCTCGGCGGCCCGATTCCAGCCGGTGATGGTGCCGCCAAGCGATGTGGTGATGATGGCATCGTTGGATGATTCCACGACCGCGCTGAACAAACTCTCGCGCTCGCGATGATGATCCCTGTCGAAAGCCGCCTGCCTTTGCAGCCCCTTGAGCAGGACGGACATTTTGGCCTGCAGGCCGACATTGTCGATCAGCAACACCGCCAGCACGAAACTCGCGGCGCAGAGGCCGTAGAGTCGGCCGGCATAAAAGCCCAGATCGTACCGGGCCCCGTTCAAAATCCCCGATAACGCGATGTCGAACAGCCAGGCACACATCACGGCCATGAGCCAGATGTCGAGCACCGAATGCGGCCGCCGAAACCACAACACCACGAGCGCCGCGAGGCTGAGAAACCACACTGTCCAGATGGCGCCGACTTGCACGGACGTAAAGTGCCCGCCGCTCATCAGCGTCGGCAGAATGTCGTGTCTGGCGGTGACGATCCAGGCTGAGACCGATATCGCAACACCGACCGCAATGACGCTCCCCACGATTGCTCCGCCGACCGATCCCTTTAGTTTAGTGCCGCCATCGCTGTCTTTCAGCACTGCATAGCCGAGCACGAAAACAGGGAATCCGCCGTGCCAGACCTGATAAAGCCAGGCTGTTGTCTGCGGCCCGGCGCCCAATAGCCCAGCCGGCGCGAACAGGCCCGGAAAGGTTAGTGCGTGAACGATCGCCGCGGCCGCGGTGAACAGGTATCCGCTTCCAAGCAGCAGGAGAGCCCGTGATCGCAACACGGCGAATTGCGAAAACAGCAGGACGGCGGTGATGAGATCGTTGACCGCGAGCGCGGATTGATAGCTCGCAACGAACGCCGGCACCGGGGTAAGCGGCACGGTGGCAAAATACGCCGCAAAGGCGAACAGAACGGCCGAGACTCCGACAACGGCGAGAGCGGTTTTGCGATCGCGGTCTGTTGCCGGCAACGTAGAGAGAAAAATGCTTCGGTCGTCACCTGCCTGCACGATCGTCTCCGGCAAACCGCATGAAACGCGCCACTCTAACGCATCCACCGAACCGGAATATCTATCCGATATGCCAACATACGCCCGAGGAATATCTTCTTGAGCCTGGACAGCCTCAACCCAAGGTTACACGTTTCTTAACCGGACGGGGAGCCGCAGGTTCACCGAGACGGGTAACCCCATCTTTACTCACCTCCGGAAAAACGCCAACGGGTTGCTCGAGGGTCCGCGTCGAAATCCGGGGTTCCGTTGTAGGCTTTTGGACCCGATCCGGCAGCCTCCCATGCCCCGCATTCTTGTCATCGACGACCAGCCGGATGAGCGCAGGATGATCTCCATCGTGCTCCGGGTCAACCGTTTCGAGATCGTTGAAGCCGCGAGCGGCCCGGCCGGACTGAAGGAGTTCGAAAACTCGGAAATCGATCTGGCGATCGTCGATGTATTCTTGCAGGGAACCAGCGGTTTCGACGTCATCAGCATCATGCGCGAACGCGTTCCGGATTTGCCTGTGGTTGCGATATCGGGGATGATGACGCTCGACTTTGTCTCTACATCGCCCGGTCTCTACAACGTCGTATGTCTGCAGAAGCCGTTTCGCCCGAATCAGTTGGTCCATGCGATCGAAACGGCGCAGAGATTGTCCCGGCCGTCGGCTGCCGGCGACTTCAATGGTACCGAGGTGGTTATTCCCTGACCTGGCTTATGCCTGCAAAAAAACGCCCCGGCGAACCGGGGCGTTGGTTGTTGCGAAGAAAATCTATCGGCCTCAGGAACCCTTCGGGTTGATCTCGATGTAGTTGCCCTTGTCGTCCCATTTGTAGACGACATAGTCGATCTGCTTGAGATCGCCCTTGGCGTCGATGTTTATCTTGCCGATCACCGTATCCCAGGAACCAGCCTTGATCGTATCCATCACCTTCTTCGGATCGGTGGTGCCGGCTTTCTTCGCCGCCTGCGACCAGACCTGAATCGCAGCATAGGTATAAAGCGTGTAGCCTTCGGGATCGATATTCTTGGCCTTGAACTTCTCGACGATGGCCTTCGCGGTCGGCTTGTTGCGCGGATCGGGGCCGAAGGTGAACAGCGTGCCTGCGCCGGCCGGCCCGGTGATCGAGGCGAACTCCTTGTCGGCCAAGGCATCGCCGGCCATCAAGACAGTCTGCAGACCCTGATCGCGCATCTGGCGCACGATCAGACCGGATTCCTGATGATAGCCGCCGACATAGACGAGATCGATCTTCTCGAGCTTCAGGCGCGACACGATGGCGTTAAAATCCTTGTCGCCCTTGTTGTAGGACTCGAACATCTTCTCGGTGAAGCCGGCCTTGTTGAGCGCCTTCTTGGTCTCGTCCGCGAGGCCTTTGCCGTAGGTGGTCTTGTCGTTGAGGATGGCGACGTTCTTGCCCTTGAAGTTCTTCGCGATGTAAGCGGCGGCGATCAGGCCCTGCTGATCGTCACGGCCGCAGACCCGCGCCACGTTCCAGAGCTTGCGCTCGGTGAACAGCGGGTTGGTGGAGGCCGGCGTGATCTGCAAAACGTTGCCGTCGGCATAGGCTTCCGACGCCGGGATCGAGGATGACGAGCAATAGTGACCGGCGACGAACGGGATTTTCGCGCCTGCGACCTTTTCCGCCACCGAACGGGCCTGCTTGGGATCGCAGGCATCGTCCTCGACGTCGAGCGCCAGTTTTTTACCGAGCACGCCGCCGGCGGCGTTGAGATCTGCCACCGCCATATCGGCGCCGTTCTTCATTTGCCGGCCGAATGCGGACTCGCCGCCCGTCATCGGGCCCGCCACTGCGATGGTTAA
This sequence comes from Bradyrhizobium sp., assembly GCA_036513695.1. Classification (GTDB taxonomy): domain Bacteria; phylum Pseudomonadota; class Alphaproteobacteria; order Rhizobiales; family Xanthobacteraceae; genus Bradyrhizobium. The sequence goes on from DATBYN010000392.1 coordinate 6,995, forward strand.
GTCCTGCGCAAACGCTGCCGTCGACAGCGCAAACGACGCGCCCAATGCCAGACCGATAAGTTTCAGTGATTTCATGAGGTGTCCTCGCGGGTAGATCGCTACGGGAAGTACCGGGCAAGCCGGGTTCGAAAACCGACGCCATTGTGTGCTGATTTTGCCGCGAAGTCATCGGCAATTTTCAGGCAATCGACGTTCTATTGGCATCATCCCGTCGCGCCGGGACGACTCGGGGGGCTGCCTCTCAGGCCCGCCTTCCGCCTTCCAGGTAGGCAGCGCGGATTTCCGGACGCTGCAGCAGCTCACTGCCGGTCCCTTCAAGGGTAATCAGGCCGTTGACCATGACATAGCCGCGATGGGCGAGCCGCAGCGCGTGATTGGCGTTCTGCTCGACGATCAGCACGGTGAGCCCGTCCTGGCGGTTGAGGGTCCGGATTGCGTCGAAGATCTGGCGGGCGATCAGCGGGGCCAGCCCAAGCGAGGGCTCGTCCAGCATCAACAGGCGAGGGCGGCTCATCAATGCGCGGCCGATCGCCAGCATCTGTTGCTCGCCGCCGGACAGCGTGCCGCCGCGCTGGGTCATGCGTTCCTTGAGCCGCGGAAACAGCGACAACACCCGTTCGAGCCCGGCGGTGCGGTCGGCTTCGCTGGTGTCGGTGGCATCGGCGCCCATCTGCAGGTTTTCCGCCACGCTCATGCGCGGGAAGATCCGGCGGCCTTCGGGCGATTGGGCGATGCGCAGCCGGGCGATCTCGTGGGTCGGCACCTCGGTGATGTCGCGGCCGTCGAACTGGATCTGGCCGGAGCGGGCGCGGGGCCGGCCGAACACCGTCATCATCAGCGTCGACTTGCCGGCGCCATTGGCGCCGATCAGGGCCACGATCTCGCCCGGGCGGATGTCGAGATCGACGCCCTTCAAGGCCTCGATCTTGCCGTAGGCGGCGCGCAAGGACCGGATCGCGAGCAGGGGGGCGGCGGACGGCGCGGTCACGTTCCGCTCTCCATCACCGCGATGGCTTCCTCTTCGTCGGCGCCGAGATAGGCCGCGATCACCTTGGGGTTGTCGCGAACCTCATGCGGCGTGCCTTCGGCGATCTTCACGCCGTAGTCCATCACCACGACGTGGTCGGATATTTCCATCACCACCGACATGTCGTGCTCGATCAAAAGGATCGAGACGCCCTGTCCGTCGCGGATCGACAGCAGCAATTCGCTCAAGGCCGCGCTTTCGCGCGCGTTCAGTCCGGCGGCGGGCTCGTCGAGGCAGAGCAGCGCCGGTTCGGTGCACATCGCGCGCGCGATCTCGAGGCGGCGCTGATCGCCGTAAGGCAGATTGCCGGCCGCGTCGTCGGCGCGATCGAGTAGCCCGACACGGTCGAGCCAGAACGTTGCCAGATCGATCGCGCGCTTTTCCGCCGTGCGCCAGGACGGTGCGCCGATCAGCCCGAGAAAGGTCAGCCCGGAGGCCAGCATCAGCGCGTTGTGCTGCGCCACCATCAGGTTTTCCAGGGCCGTCATGCCGGGAAACAGCCGGATATTCTGGAAGGTGCGCGCGACTTTTGCCTGTTTTGAGATTCGGAAATCGTTCAGGCGTTCGAGCTGGATATTGCGGCCGTCGTCATGCGTCAGCCGCATGCTGCCACCGGACGGCTTGTAGAAGCCGGTGATGCAATTGAACACGGTGGTCTTGCCGGCGCCGTTCGGCCCGATCAAAGCCGTGATCTTGCGCCGCCTGGCGTCAAACGACAGGTCATTGACGGCGACAATGCCGCCGAAGCGCATCGCCAGACAATCGACGGTGAGAATGGTTTCACCGCTCATCCGTGACCCTCTTTGACAAGGTCCGACGAGATCGCCTGGCTATGCTGCAGGAACACGGTCGGCGCGCGGTGGCCGATCAGCCCGCGCGGCCGCCAGATCATCAACAGCACCATCGCGAGGCCGAACACCAGCATGCGATACTGCTCAAAACCCCGAAACAGCTCAAAACCGCCGATCATGGCCAGCGCTGCCAGCGCGACGCCGAGCTGCGAGCCCATGCCGCCGAGCACGACGATGGCGAGCACCAGCGCCGATTCCTGGAAGGTGAAGGATTCCGGACTGATAAAGCCTTGTCTTGTAGCGAAGAAGGCGCCGGCGAAGCCGCCGAACATGGCGCCGGTCGCAAATGCTGTCAATTTTGTCGTCGTGATGTTGATGCCGAGCGCGCGGCAGGCGACTTCATCCTCGCGCAATGCCTCCCAGGCGCGACCGATCGGCAGCCGCCGCAGCCGGATCGTTACCCAGTTGGTGAGCAGCGCCAGCGCCAGAATGAGATAAAACAGAAACACGATGCGGTGGGTCGGGGAGAATTCGATGCCGAGTTTTGCCGCCAGTCCGTCATCGCCGGGGGTGAGGGGAATGCCGAACAGAGTGGGCCGCGGGATGCCGGAGACGCCGTTCGGGCCTCCGGTCAGGCTCTGCCAGTTGATGATGACGAGACGGATGATCTCGCCGAAAGCAAGCGTGACGATGGCGAGATAGTCGCCGCGCAGCCGCAATACCGGAAAGCCCAGCATCACGCCCCAAAGTGCTGCGAGGATGCCGGCGAGCGGCAGGCAGATCCAGAACGAAAGTCCAAAGTTGGTCGCCAGCAGCGCGTAGGAATAGGCGCCGACCGCGTAAAACGCGACATAGCCGAGATCGAGCAGGCCGGCGAGGCCGACCACCACGTTCAATCCCCATCCCAGCATCACATAGGTCAGGACCAGAATGCCGAGATCGAGGATGTAGCGTTGGTCGTAGAAGATCACCGGCACCAGGAAAGTGAAGATCAACAGCACCGGCGCGATCGCGCGCCGCGCGACCGCAAGCGAGCGCTGGACGGATGACGGCACCACCCGGATGGTGCCGACCGGTCCCCACCATTGCCGCAGCAATTCAACGACGATGCTGCCGCCGAACACGGCGCCGACGATGATGGCGAGATCGTCGAATCGCGTCCAGTAGGTCAATTGCCCGGTGGGGCCGGCTTCGGTGCGGACGCCGATCATCAGCGAAAACAACACCAGCGCGACCAGGGCACTGATCAGGGCTTTTTTCAAGATAAAGGCGACGCCGGGAGCGTGCGATATCGCGGTGGCCTTGGGAGTTGCCTCGGATGTTGCCTCGGATGTTGCCTTGGGCACGGCTGCTGTCACGCGCGCGCCCGTCATACTTTTTCGACTTCGGGTCGGCCCAAAAGGCCGGTTGGAAGGAAGATCAGGACAATGATCAGGATCGAGAACGCCGCGACGTCCTTGTATTCGACCGAGAAATACGCCGACCACAGCGTCTCGATCAGGCCGATCGCGAGCCCGCCCAGCATTGCGCCCGGCAGCGAACCGATGCCGCCGAGCACGGCGGCGGTAAACGCCTTGATGCCGGCGACGAAGCCCATGAAGAAATCGACCAGGCCGTAATACAATAGGTACATCATGCCGGCGACCGCGGCGAGTGCTGCGCCAATGACAAACGTCATCGAGATGGTACGGTCGACGTCGACGCCGAGCAGTGCTGCCATGGTCTGGTCCTGTTCGCAGGCGCGCATGTCGCGGCCGAGCCGGGTCTTGGCGACCAGCCAGGTGAAGATCGCAAGCAGCACGATGGTGGTGATGACGACAATGATCTGCGCATTCGAAAGCCGCACCACGAAGCCATTTTGGTCGGCCAGCGTGTAGCCGCCGGTGATGATCGGCGGCACCGGTTTGACGCGCGCGCCTTGGGCCACCTGCGAATAGTTCGTGAGCACGAATGACATGCCGATCGCGGACAGCATTGGCGCCAGGCGGAACGAGTGCCGCAGCGGCCGGTAGGCGATGCGCTCGACCGTCCAGCCATAGAGCGCGGTGATCGCCATCGAGACCAGTAGCACGATCAGGAGGATCACGGGAACGACCGTCAGCCCGATCGAGACCAGGATCAAAAACGAGATCAGCGCGATAAAGCCGCCGATCATGAAGATGTCGCCATGGGCGAAATTGATCATGCCGACGATGCCATAGACCATGGTGTAGCCAATGGCGATCAGGCCGTAGATCGAGCCGAGCACGATGCCGTTGATGAGTTGCTGGGCGAAATAATCCATGCGCTGCCGTGCCAAAGAAAATGAGAGACGCGGCGACGGCCCCGGCAGCCGGAACGTCGCGTCTTGAGGTTTTTCTAGCTTCGGTTTTTGTAACAGTGGGAACTCGGTGCGGCAACAGCGCCGGCTGCGGCGTAAAGACTTGTACAGGTAGATTTTAGCTCCGCGGTTCCCTCCACCAAAGTCGGGACAAGCGGCCGCAGCGGAATAATCGCGCAAAAACCGAGGTTCCCGTGAAACCAATTCGACCGGCTTTGGGTTGTGTCCCACCAGGTTCAACCAGGGAGATCCCGATGTCCAACCCCAAAGAGAAGCCGGGCCAGCAGAACCAGAACCCCAATCAGAAGCCCGGTCAGCAACAGGGCGGCGGTCAGAAGCCCGGACAGCAACAGCAAGACCCCAATCGTCAGGGCCAGAAACCTGACCATGAGGGCAAGGGCGACCGCTAATTCGGATCGAGGACCCAAGTGAGAGCAGGAAAGTCCCGCCGCAAGGCGGGACTTTTTCCTTTTGTCCATACGTCGTCCCGGTGAACGGCCGGGACCCATAACCACCGATATTAGTTGTCAGAAAGCCGTCTGGCCGCAGTTCTAGTTAAATTGAGAGGCCGCGGCGTATGGGTCCCGGCTCAAGGCCGGGACGACGAAGGTATGTGGGTCCGCCCATCCCCGTCATTAAGGTAAACAAACGGTTTAAATTGCCCCTCGCAGTTTAAGCGCGTTAGCTGCCCGCAGCCGCCGCTCCCAGTCGAGCCAGCGGAAAAAAAACGGGAAGCGATATGTCCAGAAACTGGCGGATCAGTGCATTTAGCGGCGCATTGCTGGCGGCCTATTTTATTCCGGCCTGGACCATCGTCGCCTTCAGGATCGTGGTTTCGCCGATCCAAGGCCTTTATGAGCGGCCGAACGTCGCGGTGGCGCTGTTTATCAGCGATCACCTGCAATGGAGTGCGATGACCACGATCCGCTTCGCCTGGCTGTTGGCCTTGGGCAGGCTCACGGTCGTCGCCTTCTTCGCGATCTCGGTGGTTTTCATCGCCCGCGCGGCGATCCGCAGGAGCGGCGGTTACGAAGAGGCGCTCGCGATCGCGCTTTCGATCGGCAGCGTGCTCAGTTTTGCGGGCATGGTGCTGGCCTCGCAGGTCGGCGAGGCCGAGGCGCTGCGGCTGCATGCGACCGAACTATTGATGCTGCTGGGAACTGCGATCGTGTTGCTGGTCGAACCTCCCGCAGAGCGAGAGACCGAGCGCAGCGCGGTGGGAGAGGCTCTACCCCTTGAGCAGCCCGAG
>DATBYN010000393.1:0-4371 GCA_036513695.1 Bradyrhizobium sp.
GGACAATACGACTGCCTGGTCTTCCATGCCACTGGCGTGGGCGGCCGGTCGATGGAGAACCTCGGCGATTCCGGCCTGTTGTGCGGCTTTATCGACCTCACGACGACGGAAGTCGCCGATATGATGGTCGGCGGCATTTTCCCGGCCGACCGCGATCGTTTTGGCGCGGCGATCCGTACGGGGCTTCCCTATGTCGGCTCGGTCGGCGCGATCGACATGGTGAATTTCGGCCCCCACGACACCGTGCCGGAGAAATTCCGCAATCGTCGCCTGGTCGTGCACAATCCCAACGTCACACTTATGCGCACCACACGCGATGAAAATCGCGCGATCGGCGAATGGATGGGCGGTAGGTTCAATCAGATGGAGGGTCCCGTCCGTTTGCTTCTACCTGAGAAAGGCGTCTCGATGCTCGATGCGGTAGGCCAGGCCTTCTGTGATCCGGAGGCCGACAACGCATTATTCGAAGCCCTTGAGCGGACGGTGCGCCAGACCGGCCGCCGCAAGATTGAGCGGATCGACGCCAACATCAACGATTCCAAATTCGTCGACGCCGTGGTCGGCGCGTTCTCGGCGATCAATCCCCGCCGCGCGAGGAGGGCCTGATGCCCCGATTTGAGCGCAAGGCGATCTTCGCAAGGTTGGAGGAAATGAAACGCGCCCGCATACCGATCATCGGTGGCGGCGCGGGGACGGGCCTGTCGGCGAAGTGCGAGGAGGCTGGCGGAATCGACCTGATCGTCATCTACAATTCCGGCCGCTATCGCATGGCTGGCCGTGGTTCGCTGGCGGGCATGCTTGCTTACGGCAACGCTAATGAAATCGTTCGGGAGATGGCGCATGAAGTGCTGCCGGTCGTGAAGAAGACGCCGGTGCTGGCCGGCGTCAACGGGACCGATCCGTTCTGCCTGTTCGATCCGTTTCTCGATGAATTGAAGCGTCTGGGCTTTGCAGGCGTGCAGAATTTTCCTACCGTCGGGCTCATCGACGGCCTGTTTCGCGCCAATCTCGAAGAAACGGGCATGTCCTATGCGCTCGAAGTCGAGATGATCGCCTTGGCCCACGCTAAGGACATGCTAACGACGCCTTATGTCTTTTGCGCCGCGAATGCCCAAGCGATGGCGCAAGCGGGCGCCGACATCATCGTCTGCCATCTCGGTCTCACGTCAGGCGGCGCGATCGGCGCACGGACGGGGAGGGCCTTGCACAATTGCCCGGGGCTGGTCGACGAATGGGCTGAGGCTGCGCTCGCCATCAACAAGGACGTGATCGTTCTGGCGCACGGCGGACCGGTCGCCGAGCCAGAAGACGCCGAGTATATCTTACGCGCCGCCAAGCATTGCCATGGTTTCTATGGCGCGTCTTCAATGGAACGCCTGCCGACCGAAAAGGCGATGACCGAGCAGACCAGGAAATTCAAGGCCATCGCCTTCGGGTGAACCGGCGAAAAGGGAGAAAACATCATGGCCGCGGAAACCTTCGGCTCAGTCATCCTGTGGTTGGTCGTTGTAGCGATCGTCGTCGTCATCGCGGTCTATCTGCTACGCTGGCTCTATCGCCGCTCGACCAAGGAAACCGCGTTCGTGCGGACCGGGTTCGGCGGCGAAAAGGTCGTGGTCAGCGGTGGCGCTTTCGTCATTCCGGTGCTGCACGACGTCACACTCGTCAACATGACCGTCATGCGCATCGAGATCGTCCGCCGCGAAGCGCTGGCGCTCATCACCAAGAACCGCATGCGCGTCGATGTGGTGGCCGAATTCTTCGTCAAGGTCGGTTCTTCCCATGAAGCGGTCGGCAATGCGGCGCAGACGCTTGGCCGCCGGACGCTGGAGCCGGACGGAACGCGCGACCTGCTGGAGGGGCGCTTCGCTTCCGCGCTGCGCACCGTCGCGGCGCAAATGACGCTCGAAGAGTTGCACGAGCAGCGGCAGGACTATGCGCAGCGCGTCAAGACGGTGGCGCTGGAGGGCCTCGCGCAGAACGGTCTCGATCTCGAAAGCGTAGCACTTGTCGATCTCGATCAAACCGATCTCGAATTTTTCGACAGCTCCAACGCCTTCGACGCCGAGGGTTTGACCCAGCTGACCGAGACGATCGAATCGCGCCGCCGCATGCGCAACCAGATCGAGCAGCGCACCCAGGTCGAGATCAGGGCGCAGAATCTCGACGCCCAACGCAAGGTGCTCGATATCGATCGTGAGAGCGAATATGCCCGGCTCGAACAGGAACGCGACCTCGAGGTTCGCCGCACCGCTCAGCGCGCGGAGCTGGCGCGCGATCGCGCTATTCGCGATCAGGAAGGCGAGCAGGCGCAGATCGCCGCGCACGAGGAGATCGAAAAATCGCGCTTCATCCAGGAGCGCAACCTCGCCGAAGCGCGCATCCAGAATCAGGAAGATACCCAGCACCGTGAAATCGCGCGCCGGCGCGCGATCGATGAGGCGGAGATGAAGTCGCGCGAGAAGACCGAGCATGAACAGATCGCGCTCGATCTCGCGCTGGAAAAGGCGCGCATCAACCGCGAACGCGAGCAAAGCGAGCTCGAGGTGACGCGCCGCCGCGCGCTGGAACTGGCCGACATCGAGCGCCAGATCGCCCTGGCGGCGAAGTCCGTCGAATTGACCAAGGCCGAGGCCGACAAGAGGCGATCGGAGATCGCCTTCAACCAGGAGATCGAGAGTTCGCGCATCGCGCAGGATCAGGCGCTGGACCAGGTGCGCATGGAGCGCGAGCGCGCGCTCGACGCCCTGCAGATCGCCAAACGGCAGGCCTTTGAGGAGGCCGAGATCGCTTCCGGCGAAGAGATCGAAAGGTCGCGGATAGCCACCGAGCGAGGGCTTGGCGCCGCGCGGCTCGCCCGTGACAGCGATCTGCGCCAGCTCGCCGTCGAACGCGACAAGGCGATCGAAATGGCGGAGATGCAAAAGGCCATTGAGGTCGCCAAGAAATCCGCCGAGCGCTCCGTGGCGGTCGCCGCCTCCGAGACCGCGCGCGCCAGGGCCGTGGAAGCGGAGGAACAGGTCTTTACCGTCCGGGAGCGCGAAATCGCCGAGCGCAGGAAGTTGACCGACTTGATTGCTGCGGGACGCGAGAATGAACGCGAAGCGTTGCGGCTGACGAGCAAGGCCGACGCCGAAAAGGCCGCGGCGACCAGTTTTGCCGAGGCAGTCAGGATCGCTGCGCAAGGCGAGGCCAACGCCGACAAGATCAAGGCTCTGGCCGCCGCCACGCGCTATGACGTCGACGCCAAGGGCCGCACGCAGCTGAACGAGGCGGAAAACCTGCTCTCCGATGCGTCGCGTAGCTCGCGCTTCCGCGAAAAATTGCTCGAACGCATCGAGGGCATCGTGCGAGAGAGCGTGCGCCCGATGGAAAAGATCGACGGCATCAAGATTCTGCATATCGACGGCACCAACGGTGCAGGTGGCGGGCATCGCAATGTGACGGATGAGGTGATCGATTCGGCACTACGCTATCGCGTGCAGGCTCCGATGATTGACAGCCTGATGAAGGAAATCGGCATTGAGGGGGGAAGTCTTGGTCGGATGACTGAAGTGCTGCGCGACGCCAAGGACATCGAAAACCTGACCTCAAAACGGGCAAAAGGTGGCGTACAGCCGGCGGCAAGGTCGGAGGATGACCGAGACGACGATCGCAACCGATAGCCGGCGGGAAGATGACGAAGGTCTATGTTTCCAAGGTCATTCCCGCGCATCCAGGCGCCGTCTGGGCGATCGTTCGCGATTTTAACGCTCTGCCGGAATGGACAGGTTTCGTCGCCGAAAGCCGGATCGAGCAGAACTTTCCGGCCGACAAGATTGGATGCATCCGTAACTTCAGGCTGAAGGACGGCGGGCGGATCCGCGAGCGTTTGCTGGCGCTGTCGGACTATGAAATGTCCTGCACCTATTCGATTCTCGAAAGCCCAATGGGCGTCGAAAATTACGTGGCCACCCTGCGGCTTATCCCCGTCACCGACGGCGACCAGACCTTCGTGGAATGGTCGGCCGAATTCGACGCGGCGCCCGACCGCGAAGAACAGGTCGCTGCAGATATCGGACGCAATGTATTTGGCGCGGCTTTGGCTTCGCTGAAGGGCCGGTTCGGACGTTGATGGCCGATGGTTGAAGTGCGCCGCAGCACCGTCCTCGAAGCCCCAATCGAAGAGGTGTGGGCGATCCTGCGCGATTTCAACGGTCATGAGACCTGGCATCCCTCGGTCGGCGCGAGCCGGCTGGAGGATGGCGCTTCGGGCGACTTGATCGGCGCCGTGCGCGATTTCCGCCTTCACGACGGATCGCGTATTCGCGAGCAATTGCTGGCCCTCTCCGATGTCGAGACGAGCTTCACTTATTGCATCATCGAGGCGCC
>DATBYN010000394.1:0-13141 GCA_036513695.1 Bradyrhizobium sp.
TTAATGTTTTTGCAGCAATGCGGCCGAATTATCACTGGTAGCGCATGACATTTATGCGAAGGCGCCGTTCGGTCGCATGACGCTTGGCGCACCGCCGCTCCCGTCAGCGCGGCGACGATGCCGCGATATCCGCGCGTCAAAGCCTTGTTGCCAACCACTATCCTCGCGCCGCATAGATTTCTGAATTTCCGAAATTATAGTTGACGGTCAGATAGAAACAGCAATAAACCGAATCATCCCGTCCCTCAGAGGGGCGTTTCGCGATCGTCACGAACGTGGGGCAGGATGCGGTGGACGCGGGCGGCGCTTCTGACGAGGGCGCGTGCTTACGGACGGCGAAGTCGTGTGGTCCTGACGCCCCGACGCTGGCGTCAAGTTGGTGGAGGCAACTTCACCGACGACGGTGGCAAGAAAGCCCGGTCACCGGGGAGAGCGCGATATAAGCCGTAAACCATTGCGCGGGGAGTGCCGGGTGGTTCCGGTGTGACCTGACTAACGCGTGTGCGTTCTACCACTACATTTGCACACGCGGCTATCGGGCGCATCGGGCGCCCGGCATTCCCTGCGCCCTCTGATTAAGAGGGTAAGGAAATTCTGGCAAACCTCGGGCGCATCAGGCCGCGAGATCGCGAAGTCGTGTGTGCGAAACGAGGCTCGTACAGAAATTGAATCGAAAGCAATTCATCGCCTGCGAGCGCGCCACGCTCTCGCTCGTCATCACCCGCCGCCGGGTCTGCGCGATGCGCCGCCCGATGACGGGCTCCAGCGGGCGATCCAGTATTCCAGACACGTCAGCGGTAGCGACCCTGCCCTATTCATTATTGTCATGGCCGCATTGCATCGCAAGCCTACCTGAACGCCCCCGGGGCGAAAAGCCAGCAGAAATTCGCGCGTCCGCGTGTAACGCCGAAGCAAGTCAATTATTCCCTGCCCGGCAAACGCGGAATTTTGATTTGAGCGGCACCAAGTCGCAGTCCAAGCATTTCTCCAAGGTTCACTCGATGGATTGAACCAAAAAAGGGGATCGCGATGGCAAACCTCACAATCAATGGCAAAACTTTCGATATCGACGTCGAGCCGGATACGCCGCTACTTTGGGTGATCCGGGAGAATATCGGCCTGACCGGCACCAAATATGGCTGCGGCATCGCACAATGCGGCGCCTGTACCGTCCATGTCGATGGCGTCGCGATGCGCTCTTGCGGCATGGTGGTCAGCGAGGCTGCGGGCAAACAAATCACCACCATTGAAGGGCTGGGCCCCGACGGAGCGCTGCACAAGGTGCAGCAGGCCTGGATTGCCAACGACGTTCCGCAGTGTGGCTATTGCCAATCCGGAATGATCATGGCCGTGGCAGCGCTTCTCAAGGAGAAGCCGAAACCGACCGACCAGGACATTGACGACGCGATTACAAATATCTGCCGCTGCGGCACCTTCCAGCAGGTGCGCGAGGCGATCCACGCCGTCGCGAACGCTTGAGGAGGCAGCCATGAACCATATGCCCTCCATGAATCGCCGCGCCTTTGTCATCGGCTCCGCCGCGCTCGGCACCGGCCTTGCGCTCGGTCTCGATATTCCCTTCGGCGGTCCCGCCGTGGTGCGCGCCGCCGACGGGTCGCCGGAAGTCAATTGCTGGGTCGTGATCCGGCCCGACGACACCGTCGTCATCCGCATCGCCCGCTCCGAAATGGGCCAGGGTTCGCTGACCGGGCTTGCCCAGCTCGTCGCCGAAGAACTCGAATGCGACTGGTCGAAGGTCACCACCGAATTTCCGACACCGGGACAGAGCGTGGCCCGCAACCGCGTCTGGGGCGATTTCTCGACCGGCGGCAGCCGCGGCATCAGGAGCTCGCAGGATTATGTGCGCAAGGGCGGTGCTGCCGCGCGCATGATGCTGATCCAGGCGGCGGCCAACGATTGGAAGGTACCGGTTGCGGAATGCAGCGCCGCCAACAGCGTCATCACGCATACGCCGTCGGGACGCAAGACGACCTATGGCAAGGTGGTCGAAGCCGCCGCCCAGCTGACGCCGCCGACCGATGTCAAACTGAAGGATCCGAAAGACTGGAAGATCGTCGGCAAGGGCGTCAAGCGCCTCGACACCACGGACAAGACCACCGGCAAGACGATCTATGGCATCGACGTCAAGCTGCCGGGAATGCTCAACGCCGCGATCAAGGATTGCCCGGTGACCGGGGGCAAGCTGAAGAGCTACGACGAAGCCAAGATCGCAAATCTGAAGGGCGTCAAGAAAGTGGTGCGGGTCGGCGATAGCGCCGTTGCCGTCGTCGCCGATACCTGGTGGCACGCCAAGACCGCGCTTGAAGCGCTGCCGATCGTCTGGGATGAGGGCGAAAACGCCAAGGTGTCGTCGGCATCGATCGCAAAATGGCTGGCGGAAGGCCTCGATTCAGGACCCGCCTTTGTCGGCAACAAGAACGGCGACGCGCCGGCCGTCATCGCCACTGCGGTCAAGAAGGTCGAAGCGGTTTACAATTATCCCTACCAGAACCACGCCACGATGGAGCCGATGAATGCCACGGCGCTCTATACCGCGGATAAATGCGAGGTCTGGTGCGGAACGCAAAACGGCGAAGCCGCTTTCGCCGCCGTGCTCGAAGAATCCGGTTTGCCGGCAAGCAAATGCGACGTTCACAAGCTGATGCTTGGCGGAGGCTTTGGCCGTCGCGGTCAGACCGACTATGTCCGTCAGGCGGTCGCGATCGCCAAGCAGATGCCGGGCACGCCGGTCAAGCTATTGTGGTCGCGCGAAGAGGACATGCAGCACGGCCGCTATCACCCGATCACGCAATGCAAGATGACCGGCGCGTTCGATGCCGACAATAATCTGACCGCGCTGCACATGCGGATCTCCGGACAGTCCATCCTGTTCAGTCTCCGGCCCGAGGCCATGGTCAACGGCATGGATCCCGCGACATTCGCGGGCCTCAACCCGAGTGGCGACGCCGCGTTTGGATACACCGTTCCCAATCTCCTGATCGAACATTCGATGCGCAATCCGCATATCATTCCGGGCTTCTGGCGCGGTGTGAATGTCAATCAAAATGCGCTCTATGTGGAATGTTTCATGGATGAACTGGCGCAGGCCGCGGGTCAGGACCCGCTCGAGTTCCGGCGCAAGCTGATGGCCAGGAATCCGAAACATCTCGCCGTGCTCAATGCGGTCGCCGAAAAGATCGGCTGGGACAAACCGGCGCCGCAGGGTGTTTATCGTGGTCTCGCGCAGCACATGGGCTATGGCAGCTATGTCGCGGCGGCGGCGGAAATCTCGGTCACCGATGGCGCCAAGATCAAGGTCCATCGTATCGTTGCCGCCACCGATCCCGGCTACGCGGTCAATCCGGCGCAGATCGAGCGGCAGATCGCGGGCTCCTTTGTCTACGGCCTGACCGGGCTGTTCTACGGCGGATGCACGGTCAAGGACGGCTATATCGAGCAGACCAATTTCGACACCTACAATTCGATGCGGATTGCCGAGATGCCGAAGGTGGAATCGATCGTGATGCCGAGCGGCGGTTTCTGGGGCGGCGTCGGTGAGCCGACCATCTGCGTCGCGGGACCGGCGGTGCTCAACGCCTACTTCGCGGCAACCGGAAAACGCATCCGCTCGGTGCCGCTGCGCGATCAGAACATTTCGTTCGCTTGAGATTTTGGGCGGCGGCCTTTGGCGGCCGCCGCCCGATCACGGATGGTGCTGATGGACCGGCTGCGCCTGATGAGGCGACGAGACGTCGTTGGCGGCGCCGCGGCGTCGGCGGCTTCGCTCGTCTTGACGGGTATCTTGCCGTCTCTCTTGCCGCGTCCTGCCCACGCGCAATCCGCCGCGCGCATCGTCGTGATCGGCGGCGGTTTTGGCGGCGCGAGCTGCGCGCGGGCCTTGAGGCGGATCGATCCAAAACTTCAGGTGACGCTGATCGAACCCAACCGGACTTTTACGGCCTGTCCATTCAGCAATGAGGTGATCGCGGGCTTGCGGGAACTGAATGCGCAGCAATTCGGCTACGACAGGGTCAGCGCGCAAGGCGTGACCGTGATTGCGCAAGCCGCGGCAAAAATCGATGCTCAAAAGCGCATGATTTATCTCGCCGACGGCCAGTCGCTTGGCTATGAGCGCCTGGTGCTCGCGCCGGGCATCGATATCAGGTTCGAGGCGCTGCCCGGTTATGACGAAGCTGCGGCGATCAAAATGCCTCATGCCTGGAAGGCGGGCGAACAGACCGAGTTGTTGCGCAAGCAGATCGAGGCCATGGACGACGGCGGCCTTGTCGTGCTCGCGGTACCCGCGGCCCCATTGCGCTGCCCGCCGGCGCCTTACGAGCGCGCCAGTCTGATCGCGCATTATCTGAAGACAAGAAAGCCGCGCTCCAAGGTGCTCATCCTCGATGCCAAGGATAGTTTTCCGCAACAGCACCTGTTCGAGAATGCCTGGAAGGAGCTCTATCCCGGCATGATCGAGCGGATATCGCTGTCGCAAGGCGGCCGCGTCACCTCGGTCGACCCCGCGAGCAACACGATGATCACCGATTTCGGCAACTACACGGCGCAAGTGGCCAACGTCATCCCGCCGCAGAAGGCGGGCCGTATCGCCGACATCGCCGGCGCGGTCGACCATACCGGCTGGTGCCCGATCGACCCGGTCAATTTTGCCTCAAAGCTCGTGCCCGACATCCACGTCATCGGCGACGCCTGCCTGGGCGGCGGCATCCCCAAATCCGCCTCCGCCGCGAACGCGCAAGGAAAGGCCTGCGCCGAAGCGGTCGCGACCCTGGTCGCGGGCAAGGCGCCGGCGATCCCGACGCTGGTCGGCGCCTGCTACAACACGGTCGCGCCCGGCTACGCGTTCTCGCTCTCCGGAGTCTATCAGCCGAAGGGCGACATCTTCGCCGAGATCGAGGGCGGCGGCAGCAGCCCTGTCGACGCATCGCCTGACGTTCGCCGGCGTGAAGCCGATGAGGCGCAATCCTGGTACAAGACAATCACGGTGGAAGCATTTGGCTAGGTCAGTTGTTCATATGGCCGGCGCGTGGCTCGCGGCAGCGTTGGTCGCCCTGCCCTCTGCGGCAGACGCACAGGGGCTGCGGCCCTATGCTGTGGTCGGCGATGCCATTCCGGAATCGCTGACGGGCATGCCGGGTGATGTTACGCGAGGACGCGCGCTGGTGCTCGACCGCACCAGCACCTGCATCCTTTGCCACTCCGGGCCGTTTCCGGAAGCCAAATTTCAGGGCGATCTCGCGCCAAGTCTCGCGGGCGCGGGAAGCCGCTGGTCCGAAGGCCAGCTTCGGCTTCGGCTGGTTGACGCATCCCGCCTCAATCCCGCGACCATCATGCCGTCCTATTATCGCGTCGACGGACTGGTGCGCGTCGGCGCGGCGTGGCGGGGAAAGCCGATTCTGTCGGCGGAACAAATCGAGGATGTCGTGGCATATCTCGTAACGCTACGTGAGTGAGAAAGCAGAAGCGAAAATGCACAACCAAGACCATTCCACGCGCCGCCAGTTCCTCGGCCTCGCCGGTGGCGCCGCGGTATTGGGCACGGTCCCGATGGTGACGCTGCGGCCCGCCGAGGCGACGCCTGCGCTGCTGGCCGCCGCGATCAGGAACGTCGTGGGTGAGGCCGCGGTGCAGGCCGGCAAAGTTAAGCTCGAGATTCCGCTGCTGGTCGAGAACGGCAATACCGTGCCGATGACGGTGAGCGTCTCGAGCCCGATGACTCCTGATGATTACGTCCGGAGCATCCACGTCTTCAACGAGAAGAATCCGCAGCCGAATATCGGTAATTTCTATCTCGGCCCCCGCGCCGGCCGCGCGCAAGTGTCGACCCGCATTCGCCTCGCCGACAGCCAGAAGATCGTCGCGATCGCGCACCTCGCCGACGGCTCGTTTTGGTCGGTCAGCGCCGACGTCGTGGTGACGCTCGCCGCGTGCACCGAGGAGGTGATCTGATGGTATCGGCATTGATCAACGTTCCGAAAACGGCAAAGCACGGGGAGATCATCGAGATCAAGACGCTGATGTCGCACATCATGGAGACCGGCTATCGCCACACCGCCACGGGCGCGATCGTTCCGCGCGATATCATCACCGGCTTTATCTGCCGCTACAACGGCGCCGAGATTTTCCGCGCCGACCTGTTTCCGGCGATTGCAGCGAATCCCTTCATCACCTTCTTCACGGTCGCGACCGAGAGCGGCAAGTTCGATTTCGAATGGATCGGCGACAATGGTTTTTCGGAAACCGCTTCGGCTTCCATCACGGTCGAATGATATCTGCCCGCACGATAGTCGCGGCGACGCTGCTGATCGCGGCCGCCCTGCCCCTCTTCGCCAGCGAAATCCCGCCGGAGCAACGCCGGTCCGGCTACAGTTTCATGGGGCCGGATAGCAAGGCGATGCAGGACGACGATACCGCCAATCCCGGCATGCTGTGGGCGCTCGATGGCGAAAATTTGTGGAAGAGCAAGACGGGTGCGGCAGGAAAGGCCTGCGCCGATTGCCATGACGATGCGGGCGCCAGCATGAAGGGCGTGGCGGCCCGCTATCCCGCGTTCGACAAAACGCTCAACCGCCCCGTCAATCTGGAACAGCGCATCAATCTCTGCCGCACAAGGAATCAGCAAGCGGCGCCGCTCGCTTACGAAAGCCGCGAGCTGCTCGCGCTCACCACCTTTGTCGCGGAGCAATCGCGCGGACTGCCGATCACCGCCGGCACCGACCCGCAGCTCGAACGCTTTGTTGCAAAGGGACGCGAGCTGTTCATGCGGCGGCAGGGCCAGCTCAATCTGGCTTGCGCGAATTGCCACGACGACAATTGGGACAAGCACCTTGCGGGCTCAGCCGTTACGCAAGGACATCCGACCGGCTATCCGATCTATCGGCTGGAATGGCAATCGCTTGGCTCACTGCAGCGCCGTCTACGCGGCTGCATCACCGGCATCCGCGCGCAAGTCTTTGATTTCGGCGCGCCGGAACTCGTCGAGCTCGAGCTTTATCTGATGTCGCGCGCCAACCGCATGCCGATCGAGACGCCGGCGGTGCGGCCGTGAGCGCACGCGGTGGGATCACCGCCGCCCGTAGCAGTGGAAGCCGCCATAGATTCCCGACCGGTCGAGCTCAAAGCCGATCGCGCTTCGTTCCTCGTCGCGATGCCAGATTTGCCGTAGCGGCGCGAGTTCTTCCGTTTCCAGCGGAGATTGCGTGCCGGCGGTGCGGAAGATGACGCGGACGTTGTCGCTGCCGGTGCGATCGATGGCATTCCAAAGTGCGCGAATTTCCTCCGGCGCCATCCAGTCCTGTGAGTCCAAGAGAATGACGGCATCGACCTCGCGGGCCGGGAGACTTTCCAGGAACTGCCGAAGATTGGCGTGAACCGGAATGATCAATCCCGCGCCGTTGCGCATGCGCGCAAAATGGCGGGCCTGCAGATAAGGCGGCAAGCAGCGATCGCCGGGGCCGCGATAGGCGCGATGCAGCGCCTGCCACGCAAAATAATTTGTATCGTTGGGGTGGACGTTGATCAGGCGCGAAAGCCGCTCGTAAAGCACTTCATTGAGCGGCGCGCCGCCGCCGAGCAGGGCCCGCTGTTGCGGCGGAATGCCGAGGCTGAACAATAGCGCGGGGGTTCCAGTGATCAGGCGGGCCAGCGGCGAATGAAACAGCCGATGCAGGCGATCGAGCGCCTCAATTCGTGCGGGCGAATCCGCCTCGCCGTTCAATAGTGCTTCGAGATCGATCCGGGCGAACTTGGCCAACAGATGGGCAAGGCCGATGAAGCGGCCGAGCATGCCGTGGCGATAGAAGCCGTCGGTGAAATAAGCGTACCGCGGACGCCCGATGCTGTTGCGCTTGTCCCAATAGGCGCGCGCATCGGCGTCGAGCATCAGCCACAACCGCTCGCGATAAAGCTCGGAATTGGAGCGCGACGCGGCCTCGCCGAAGAACTGCCAGAATTCCGCATAGCTCGCGAAGGCACGCAGCCCCGCGAGCTTGAGCTTGAGCAGCGACAGATGAGCCTCATTGAGATCGACGGCGTAGACCTGCGCCGGTTGCGCGGTGAGATAGGACAGCGCGTTGCATCCGCCGGAGGAAATGGTGACGATGGTCGATCCGACCGGCAACCGCAGCGCTGCGAGGTCAGCTTCGGGATCCTCCCAGATCTGGGTGTACACCAGACGACGAAACCAGAATGCGAAAAGCTTGTCCCAAATGGTCGCCTCTGCCTCGCCTCTCGTGTTGCGGACCGCGTCCGCGATAAGCTGGGTATTCATTCATCCCTCGAATCAGCAATCCGACAAGGCTATCGCCCGCTCGCTGCAGTTTTGCGACAGCAGGCAAAAGCGAAAAACTTATAAACAACCGCGCTTCGTAGGTAGATTTACGGGGGCCATTCGCAAGGCCGCCCGCTGCTGTCACACCCCTGTCGCGCGAACATCCGAAGGAGTGAGCGCGAGACACGATTCAAGAGGTGCATGGATGTCCGCCTATTCAGAGGATATCGGCGCAGATATCGCGTGGCCGGCTGAGGCGACCGACCGCATGAACCGGATGTATCGCCGCCAACGCCATATCTACGACGGCACAAGGCGATATTACCTGCTCGGCCGGGACCAGCTGATATCGGGCCTTAAGCCGGCGCTTGGCGCAAGCGTGCTGGAAATCGGCTGCGGAACCGGCAGGAACCTGGTGTCGGCGGCGCGGCTCTATCCCGACGCCCGATTTTTCGGCATCGATGTTTCAACGGAAATGCTGACATCGGCGATGTCGGCCATTTCGCGGCGCGGCCTTTCGGATCGGATACGCCTCGCGCTTGGCGACGGAACCGCCTTCGACCCCGAACGCCAATTCGGCATCGCGTCGTTCGATCACATCTTCGTTTCCTATAGCCTGTCGATGATCCCGGACTGGCGTCGTGTCGTGCAGGCGGCTGTCAGCCGCCTCAAGCCGGGCGGGGTTTTGCACATTGTCGATTTCGGCGGCCAGGAGCGATTGCCCAACGCGGCCCGCTCGCTGCTGCGGCGATGGCTTAAGATGTTCGACGTCACGCCGCGTGACGATCTCGAAAGTGCGTTGTCTTCTATCGCCGGTCATTCCCGTTCCGGACTGAAATTCGAGCGCCCGTTCCGTGGTTATGCCCAATACGCGGTGCTGACGCTCGCTGCGGAGCGAGCGACGCCGTGACCGGTTGGCTTGCACTGCTGGCGGCAGGATTGTTCGAGATCGCCTGGGCGTTCGGCCTGAAATATTCCGATGGTCTGACGAGGTTCTGGCCGACCGCTGCGACCGGCCTCGCGATCGCGCTCTCTTTCGGATTGATGGCGATCGCGCTGAAGTCGCTGCCATTCGGCACGGCGTACGCTGTGTGGACCGGGATCGGAGCGGTGGGCAGCATCCTCGTCGGCATGCTGGTTTTCAGCGAGCCGGCCGATCCGGTCCGGGTGCTATGCCTCACCCTGATCGTTGCCGGCATGGTCGGGCTCAAGCTGAATTCGCCGGTGTGAACGACCGCAGGCGGTTCAGGGCTCGCGCTTCTTGCGCAAACTCCGCCAGCCTTCCACGCCGCCGAACAAAGCGAGCGCGATCACGAAGGGAAGCAGGTGATACAGGAAGCGGAACATCAGGAGCGCCGCGATCAGCGGTTCCTTGTCGTCGCCGCCAAGTCCCAGCAATATGGCCGCGTCGAACACGCCCAGCCCCGCCGGCGCATGACTGGCGAAACCCAACAACGTCGCGGCGATGAAAACGGCGGTCAGTCGAAAAATATCGATATTCATTGCAGAGGGAATAAGCACGTACATGGCCAGCGCCGCGGCGCTGAGATCGACAATGCCGATCACGATCTGCAGCAACACCATGGGTCCGGAAGGAAGCCGCACCGGCCAGCGGCGGGTCCCGATGCTTCGGGGAGAAAGCCAGCTCCAGACCACGAAGCCGGCGATCCCCAGCAGCAGCGCTGACGCCACCAGCCGGTTGAGCGTCTGCGGCAGATAGTGGAACAGGCTGATGGCACCGGGATCTATCAGCAGGCCGAGCCCGAGCGACGTCAGATTGCCCAGCCAGAAAGTGAGCCCGGTCAAGAAGCAGATATTCGCCACATCGACGGCGCCGAGCCCGCTACCCTGATAGACACGATAGCGGATCACCGGCGAGATCAGCGCGACCGCGCCGATACCGTGCGCGATGGGATAGCTGGTGAAACTCGCGAGCGCGGCGATCCGGTACGGAACCTCTGACCGACCGATGGTGCGAAGCGCCAGCAGATCGTAGAACGTCAAGCTACCGTAGGAGACCACCACCAACGCGAGAGCGAGGGCGATCAGGCCGGAATCTGTGCGGTGAACAACCGCAAGCACTTCGCCGAAATCGACCTTCTTGAGCGCATGCGTCAGCGCGTAGATGGCAATCGCAGCGATGCCGATGCTGACGACAATACCCAAACCCCGCAGTCGGGCGCCGCTCCCAGGCTTTTTTTGCGGCACAATGACTTCCAGGGTGTCTGTGACTTCCAGAGTGTCGGTCCGATCGGGCAAGGGCGTCAACGGTCGTTGCCGCCTGATTCGCGGCGGCCGATCCACCCCAATTGACACGTTGTTGTGACAGAAGCGTTACCGGGGGAAACGAAACGCACAGCGATTCAAAGATGTTACTCGCCCATCGAAATCCCGACGCATTGTGGTCGCATCCCCTTCACGCTGCGTTTGTAAGACACGCGCAAACAAGCTTGATGTATGCGAGGCAGCATGAACGCGGAAGACGATTACGATCTGACCCCCGATCAATGGGAAGCGCTCAAGTCCATCCGCGCACCCGCGGCGAACGGTCGCGCCTTGAAAGGATCTGTCGTCGACAATCTGGTCGCGCTTCAACTTGCCGAAATCACCGACGGCCGCCCGGTTATCACGCGAAAGGGCCGCAGCGTGCTGCTGCGCGGTTCGCCGCGGCTGTTGGACCTCGCGGCCTAAGGATCGGATTTTTGGCGAGCCCGGCGTCGGTAAATCGACGCCGGGCTTGCGCGTCTCAAACTTATTCGGCGGGCGCCGCGTGCATCGCCGTCGGATGCGAAACGGGGTCGGTCGTGGTGCCGAGCTTGCCGAGCGCGAAGAAGCCGGCCGCCACCACCGCGTAAGCCAGCGCCACCGTCGGGGTTACGCCCAGTCCGCCGCCGATGCCGACGGCCTCGCCGTGCATGAAGCCGAAATAGGTGAGCACCGCGCCGGACAACGCAAAGGCCGAAGCCTTGACGAAATCGCGTTCGATCACGAACACGCCGACCGCGCCGAGAACGAGGCCAGTGAGGATCGAGCCGCCGCCCATCACTTCCAGCCCGTGATAGAGCACGCCTTGTTGCGGTAGCGCGGCAATGGCCGCGGTCTTGACCGCGCCGACCTTGTCGGCGGCGAGGCCGCCGACGGCCTGGGCTGCATTGATGGTCGATCCGAGCATGGTGTCGATCTGCAGCTTGGCCCACGCCGCCAGATGCGGCGTCAGCGCCAGCACGATCGCCGGCGCATGCTTGACCGGCGTGGTCTGGAATGCCTGTGCGCCGATCAGCATGCCGATATAGAGCAGGATCGGCGAGATCGCGACCACCGGCACCAGCGCCAGCAAGACCGAGATGATGCCGAACCACGCCAGCACGACCACCATGATTCCGGTCGCGGCCGAGTAGCCGATCCGTCCGCCCATCGCCTTCCATCCGGGGTGGCCGATATAGACCGCGTTGATGAACGGATTGCCCATCAGGCAACCGATCAGGCTGACGACGCCGTCGGCGGTCAGCACGCGCGTGGTCGGATATTCGTCGCCCGCGGCCTCGGCGCTTTCGACGTTGTCCATGGCCTCGACCAGGTCATAGATGCCGAACGGGATCGCGGTGACCAGGATGACGCCGAGATATTCGAACCCCGAGAACACCTGGTTGACGGCCGGAATCGGCACCGAGAAACCGAAACTCGCAAACGCGTCACCGACGCCCTTGACGCTCAAGCCGCCGAGCCCGAGACCGAACAGGTTGGAGCCCCATGCGATGATCATGCCGACGGCGATGGCGACGAGGCCTGCGGGAATCCCCTTGTAATATCTGATGCCACCGAACCAGCTCGCGAGAATGATGGCGAAGCACACCAATCCGATCTGCGGCGTCATGTACATCTCTAACGCCGGCCGCATCGAGATGAAGGTCACCGAGACGCCCGCAAGCGTTCCGAGCAGCGCCGCGCGCGGGGTGATTTTTCGGATGATGGGCGCGATGAAGCCGCCGATCATCAGGATAAAACTCTGGAAGAACACCCAGACCAGGCCCGCCGACCAGCCCTTCATTGGGTCGCCGGTCTTGATCGTGATCGGCAACATGATCACGAAGGTGACGATGAATATATGCGGCACGCTGACGCCGGAAGGCAATGCGCAGACGTCGCTGCGGCCGGACTTTTGCGCGAGCCGATAGGCGAGCCACGCATAATAGAATGTCGAGAGGCACATCATCAGGCCGAGCGCCGGCAGGATGCGGCCGAACACCAGCGAGTCCGGCATTTTCAAAACGAAGCGCAACAGGCCCGTGAGCACCAGCATGTTGACGAGAATATTGGTGCCGAAACCAAAGAAAGCATTCCAGTCGCCCGGCGTCCACAACACCGGTTTAAACTCGCCTTTGCTCGCCGTCGCTGTCGTGCTCATTATTATGCCCCTACTGCCGATTTGCTTGAAGTCTCCGGTGTCATTGCCTTGAGAACTGCAGCGGAGTCTGCGACCCAGCCGAAAATGCCGCCCTGGGCCTTGATCATTTTCAGGCCCATCTCGTGGAATTCGGGAAAGTACGAGGCGCAACCGTCCGAAAGCACGACGCAGCGATAGCCGCGGTCGTTGGCCTCGCGCACCGTGGTGTTGACGCAGACCTCGGTGGTCACGCCGCACACCAATAGATTCTCGATGCCGTATTTCTGCAGCACGTCGCCGAGTTCGGTGGCGTAGAACGCGCCCTTGCCGGGCTTGTCGATGACGACCTCGCTGTCGAGTGGATAGAGTGCGGGAATGATGTCGTGACCGGCTTCGCCGCGGATCAGTATCCGCCCCATCGGCCCGGGATCGCCGATGCGTAACGACGGCGCGCCGCGCTCGATCTTGGC
>DATBYN010000395.1:0-3059 GCA_036513695.1 Bradyrhizobium sp.
TTCTCGTATTCGGCGAGCTCGCGGACGAACGAAAGAACAAGTCCCGCTTCATCGGGACGCGCGCGGCGGATCGTGAGGGACATTCAATCGCTCACACCGCGACCTCGGCCTTGATGTGCGGATGCGGGTCGTAGCCTTCGAGCGTGAAGTCTTCATAGCGGAATGCGAAGATATCCTTCACCGCCGGGTTGATCTTCATCACTGGCAGGGGACGCGTCGGGCGCGTCAGTTGCAACTTCGCCTGCTCGAGATGATTGGAATAGAGGTGCGCGTCGCCGAGCGAATGAACGAAGTCGCCGGGCTTCAGGCCCGTCACCTGTGCCACCATCATCGTCAACAGCGCATAGGAGGCGATGTTGAAGGGCACGCCGAGGAAGACGTCCGCCGAACGCTGGTAGAGCTGGCACGATAGTTTCCCGTTCGCGACGTAGAACTGAAACAGGCAATGACAGGGCGGCAGCGCCATTTTGTCGACGTCGGCCGGATTCCAGGCACTGACGATCAGACGCCGCGAATCCGGGTTGCGCCTGATCATGTCGATAACGCCTGAGATCTGGTCGATGCTGCGCCCGTCCGGCGCCGGCCAGGATCGCCATTGCGAGCCATAGACCGGGCCGAGATCGCCGTTGGCGTCGGCCCATTCGTCCCAGATCGTAACGCCATTATCCCTGAGATATTTGATGTTGGTGTCTCCTGTGAGAAACCACAGCAACTCGTAGATGATCGATTTCAGCGGCAGCTTCTTGGTGGTCAGCATTGGGAAGCCGGCACCGAGATTGAAGCGCATCTGGTGGCCAAACACCGACAGCGTACCGGTGCCGGTGCGGTCATGTTTTTCCGCGCCGTCGGCAAGAATCCGTTCGAGCAGGTCATGGTACTGATTCATGGTGTTGCGCTGCGAGCCTTTGGTGATCCTTCGAGGGGATCGAATTTTAGCGGCCGGACCGCCGATCGACAGCCGCGATTCGGCCGATGACGGCGATTATACCCCGAAAAATGAGGGTCCGGCTTGGAAACGGCAAGGGCGGCTTTCATCCGATGAGGCCGGCAAAGCCCAAAATGCCCCCGGCCAGCAGCAGCCAGATCGGATTGAGCCGCGTCGCGAAGGCCAGCACCGCCGACGCGGCTGTAACCAACGCAGCCACCCAGGTCCGATCCGAGGTCAGCGCCAGGATCAAGCCGCTGGCGGCCATCAGGCCGATCGAAAGCGGAACCAGCGCCGCCTGGATAGTGGAAGGCCAGCGCGCTTTGCTCGAACGCGTCAGAAAGCGGCTGACGCAATAGGCAAGGACGGCGGTCGGAACGCACATCGCAAGCGTCGCGACCAGCGCGCCCGCAACGCCGGCGACCGAATAGCCGATCAGGGTCACGATCAACACGTTCGGTCCAGGCGACATCTGCGATATCGCAAACACGTCGGCGAATTGCTTGTCGGTCAACCAGTGCTGCACCTCGACCGCCACGCGGTGCATTTCCGGGATTGCGGCATTGGCGCCGCCCACCGCAAACAGCGACATCAAGCCGAACGTCCAGGCCAGCGTCAGGATCGGGTTGGGTTCTGAGTTCATGCCGCGCCCCGGCGCATGGCAAAGGTGATGGCGGTGCTGATCGGGATCGCCACCAGCAACACCGCCGCCAGTGGCAACCGCAACAGCCCGATGGCCACAAACACCGCGGCGAGGAGCAAGAGTCCGACCCAATCGCGCCTTTTCACAAGCGGCATCATCATCCGGAACACCGCCGACAGCAAAAGGCCGACCGCGGCGCAGGACACCCCCGCCAGGATGCGCCGCAAGGCGTCGATCTCGCCGAAATGCGTATAGAGCGCGGCCAAAATTGTCATAATGATCACGGGCGGACCGAGCAGCCCGGTAAACGCCGCGATGCCGCCGGGAATCCCGCGAAACCGCGATCCGAACACCATCGACAAATTGACGATGTTCGGGCCGGGCAGAAAATGACAAAGCGCGTAGGTTTCGTTGAACTCGTCGGCGGTCATCCATCGGTGCTGGTCGACGATGCCGCGCCGCGCCCAAACCAATACGCCGCCGAAGCCCGCAACCGATATCTTGGCGAAGGCGACAAACAGCGCGATCAGGCCGGGCGGACTTGATGTCGGGAGTTCCGGCGCCGGAACGGCGACCGGCGGCGATTCCAGGGGCATGGCCTGAGATTTAGAACGGACGACGCCGCAAGGCCAACCCAATTCGGCGTGTTCCAGTGCTGGAAGCCGCGAATTTCAGGCCGGAATACGTTGTAAAAGCTCTGTTTTTCTCGAACTTTGCCCCTTATATTGAGGCTGCCGGTTCGCCGGCTATGGAAATAAATTGCCGCCGCAATAAACCATTCGGACCCGGGGGCAGCACCCGGCGCCTCCACCCAAGCCCGTCGCGCGAAGCTGCGGGTTTCGGCGGGGGCGAAACAGGATCGACGAGGGCGTAAAGGGCGTGTTTTTTCCCGGTATTGTTCCGCCGTTATCGGGCTAATGCAATAGTTGCCAACGACAACTTTGCTCCGGTTGCTCAGGCTGCGTAACGCAGTTTGAAAGACCATCTTAAAGCCCTAACGGGTTAAGCTCCGTTAGGCGGGGTTCGGAGGCACCTGGCAACAGAAGCCTCCACTTCCACCTCCCGTGCTCTTCTGCCGTGTTCTTGAGGTCACTTGCTGCAACTTCCCGCACCCGGGGCTGCTGATTTCAGGCCTCAGGGGGAGTAGCATGTGATCAGAAGGGCGAGTCGGGCGACCCGGCCTGGCCGGGACCGGAATTCTGTAGGATCGATAATGGCGACCGATCATATTCGTTATGATGTATTGGCGCGTGACGCGCTTCGTGGCGTGCTGCGCAGGGTCTTGACCGACGCCGCCGCGCATGGGCTGCCCGGCGAGCACCATTTCTTCATCACCTTCATGTCCAAGGCCGAGGGCGTAAAACTCTCGCCGCGCCTGCTCGCGCAATATCCAGACGAGATGACGGTCATCCTGCAACACCAGTTCTGGGACCTGGAGGTGAGCGAGGATCGCTTCGAGGTCGGACTGTCGTTCGGCGGCATTCCCGAGCG
>DATBYN010000396.1:0-2477 GCA_036513695.1 Bradyrhizobium sp.
GTTGCAGCCCGCTCCCAGACAGGAGATTTCCAGATGACCCAGATGAGCCCTCTGCGCCACCGCATGATCGAGGACATGACCGTCCGCAATCTTTCGCCAGCGACACAACGATCCTACATCAGCGCGGTTTCGAAGCTCAGCCGCTATTTCGGTCGATCCCCCGACAAATTGGAGTTGGAGGACATTCGCGCTTTCCAGGTGCATCTCGTGTCGACCGGGATTTCATGGCCGGCGCTGAACCAGATCGTCTGTGCGCTGCGCTTCTTTTACGGCGTGACACTCGGCGAGGCGGTTATTCCCGAGCGCATCCCGTATGCGCGGGAGCCACGCAAGCTACCCGTCATATTGAGCCCAGACGAAGTCGTGCAATTTCTGGAAGCGGTGTCGAGCCTGAAGTGCCGGGCGGCGCTCACTTGCTGCTATGCGGCCGGATTACGGGCCTCCGAAGTCGGCGGTCTCATGGTCGCCGATGTCGACAGCGCACGCGGCGTCATCCTGGTCCGGCACGGCAAGGGGGCGAAGGATCGCAACGTGATGCTGTCGCCGCAATTGCTCGGCATTCTACGCGTATATTGGCGGCTGGCCCGGCCACGGCTCTATCTTTTTCCCGGCCGCGACGAGGATCATCCGATCGATCCGACCGTCCTGCACGCCGCTTGCCGGTCCGCGGCAAAAGCGGCCGGGTTGACCAAACGCGTGACGCTGCATACGCTGCGCCATAGCTTCGCGACCCATCTCCTGGAGAACGGAACCGACATCCGGATCATTCAAGTCCTGCTCGGCCACAACAATCTGTCGTCGACGGCGCGCTATACGCAGGTCGCGACCCATACGATCCGCGCGACGCAAAGCCCACTCGATCGTCTGTCGCTGGAAGTGATGCCGCCAGGTTGAGACGGCGCCCGGACGCGGGATCATGGCCCGCGCCGGCTTTCATCAAAACCGGCCTGTCGTCGAAATCGCCGATATCCTTCGCCGCCACGGCCAGGATTACGCCCGCGCCCATGCCGCACATCTCGGGCGCGTCGAGCGGCGCGTGATAAGCGCGATCACGGCATGCCGGACGGCGGCGCTCGGCGGCCATGTCGAAGCCTGCGACGACTGCGGCGTCACGCGGATCGCCTACAACTCCTGTCGCAATCGTCACTGTCCAAAGTGTCAGGGGCAGGCGCGGGTGAAGTGGGTGGCGGACCGCCAAGCCGAACTCTTGCCCGTTCCCTATTTCCACCTCGTATTCACCTTGCCCGCGCCGATCGCTGAGATCGCTTTCCAGAACAAGGCTGTCGTCTATGCGATCCTGTTCAAAGCCGCCGCCGACGCCATGACGGCGCTCGCCGCCAATCCGCGCAGGTTGGGCGCCAGGATCGGCGGCCTCGCCATTCTGCACACTTGGGGGCAGGCCTTGACCCATCACCCGCACGTCCATTGCGTCGTGCCGGGCGGCGGTCTCTCATGCGATGGAACACGATGGATCGCCAAACGGCCGAACTTTTTTCTCGCCATCAAACCGCTCTCCCGACTGTTCCGGCGGCTGTTTCTCGAACGCCTGCAGACGACTTTCGAGGCCGGAATGCTGGGGTTCTTCAACAGCCTGACGCACCTTGTCGAGCGCGACGCCTTCACGGCTCTCGTCCAAGCCATGCGCCGCATCGACTGGGTGGTCTATGCCAAGAAGCCGTTCGGCGGACCCGCCCAGGTTCTCGCCTATCTCGGCCGCTACACCCATCGCGTCGCCATCGCCAACAGCCGCGTCAAAGCTTTCGACGACGATCACGTCGCCTTCACCTGGAAGGATTACCGTCAGAACGGCTCCGAAAAGATCATGCGGCTGAAGCCAGACGAGTTCATCCGCCGCTTTCTGCTTCATACCTTGCCCGACGGCTTCCACCGCATCCGCTATTTCGGATTCATGGCGAATGGTCACCGCGCCAAAAATATCGCTTTGTGCCGCGCTCTGCTCGGCGATGAAGAAGCCAAACCGGAGAACGCCTCCTCGTCGCCGGACCCTGTCGACAAAGACGCCGTCGACGCCAACCACGTCTGCCCAGATTGCGGCGGACCCATGCGGATCATCGAGCGCATTTTTCCCGCTTCTCGGCGACGCCACGCTCCCACGCCGCCATTTCGCTGCGACACGTCATGAGACTGGCTTCGATGATTTGCACAACGATCACGCTTCGCCCAAGCCCCTCGTCGCGGTCGCCGTCGCCGGCGATGAGGCCGTACGCCCGCGGATGGGCCAAGGCCGCCAAGACCCGCGCCGCCGACCTTTTTCGACGCACTCGGCGAGACTCATCTTGCGTCTTAAACGACCAGGCGCCGTTCACCGCCACGCCAAGCGACAACATCGGCCAGCCCGTAAAAATACAATCCCCATAAACCCTGCCGCGCGAATCCCGCCGCGGCTTCGTTCAATCCGGCTTCAATGAGGTCCCGACCCCGGAATACATCGATCGCGCGCCTCGGGGACCTCACAG
>DATBYN010000397.1:0-5707 GCA_036513695.1 Bradyrhizobium sp.
TCAAGGTCGGACGTTTCGCGCTCAAATCCCTCGACGCCACCAATCTGTTGCGAATGTCCGCGCAGTTCTCAGACCCGGCGCAGAAGCCTTCGTCCGACCAGCTGATGGGGTTGTTCCTGCTGCTCGAAGGTGCCGAGGTCAAGGGCGTCGTCGCCCCTTTCAAGAACAGCAACAAGCTCGTTAACATCGATACCATCGACCTGAACTGGGGTCAGTTTGTCGGACCGATCCCGAGCAAGGCGCATCTCGCCGCGAAGCTGACCAGCCCCCTCGATGCGACCGATCCCAACCTAGCGCCGCTCATCGCGGCTGGCATCGACATGGCGGCGATCGACTTCGATCTCGGCGCGGCATGGACCGAGGCGTCACATACATTCGCGCTGGACCTCGTCACACTCGAACTCGGCAGCGTGCTGAAGGCATCATTGCGCGTCTCGCTCGCCAACGTGCCCCGGGAGATATTTTCACCCAATCCGCTGCAGGCGATGGCGATGGCGGCGCAAATCGAGGCCGGGCCGATGGAGCTCGCGGTGCGTGATCTCGGCGGCGTCGACCTCGCAATTGCGCAATATGCCCGCAGCCAGAATGTTAGTCGCGAGGTCGCCCAGCGCACCATCATCGAAAAAATCGAGGCCAGCGCGAAAACGGAGACGGCCACTCCCGAGGCCGTGACTGTCTCGGAGGCGCTGGCCCACTTCATCGAGAACCCGAAGGGAACGCTGATCATCAAGCTGACACCGCTCGGCAAAGTGCCGGCGCTGCAGCTCATCCAGGTGCTGAAAACCGACCCTATGATTGCGCTGGCGCAGTTTCAGGTCGAGGTTTCGACCGGCCTGTAATTATTACGGCTTGTCCGGCAGATTGAGCCGGATGTGAAGCTCGCGCAGCTGCTTCGGCGTGACGTCCGAGGGCGCGCCCATCAGCAGGTCCTCGGCCCGCTGGTTCATCGGGAACAGCGAGATTTCACGCAAGTTCGTGGTGCCGCACAGGAGCATGACAATGCGATCGAGCCCGGCCGCCATGCCGCCGTGCGGCGGCGCGCCATACTGGAACGCGCGGTACATGCCGCCGAAACGCTCGACCACGTCCTTCTCGCCATAGCCCGCGATCTCGAACGCCTTCACCATGGCTTCGGGCCGATGATTGCGGATACCGCCCGAAGCGATCTCATAGCCGTTGCAGGCGATGTCGTATTGAAACGCCTTGATGGTCAGCGGGTCCTGGGTTTGCAACGCCTCAAGGCCTCCCTGCGGCATCGAGAACGGATTGTGCGAGAAGTCGAGCTTCTTCTCTTCCTCGTTGTATTCGTACATCGGGAAGTCGACGATCCAGGCGAGCTCGAACCGATCCTTGTCGATCAGGTTCAATTCCTCGCCGAGTTTTGTGCGCGCCAGACCCGAAAATTTCCAGAATTTCTCCGGGTCGCCGGAGACGAAGAAGGCCGCATCGCCCTCTTTCAAGCCGAGCTGCGCGCGGATCGCTGCCGTCCGTTCGGGGCCGATATTGTTGGCAAGCGGGCCTGCGCCCTCGCCGCCCTCGCGCCACATGATGTAGCCGAGCCCCGGCTGACCCTCGCCTTGCGCCCAGGAGTTCATCCGGTCGCAGAACGCGCGTGAGCCGCCGCCGGGTCCGGGGATCGCCCAAACCTGGTTCTTCGGGTCT
Source organism: Bradyrhizobium sp. (assembly GCA_036513695.1). GTDB lineage: Bacteria > Pseudomonadota > Alphaproteobacteria > Rhizobiales > Xanthobacteraceae > Bradyrhizobium. The sequence continues at coordinate 1,663 of DATBYN010000397.1, forward strand.
TCCAGCATCCGCGCGAACACCTTGAAGCCGGAGCCGCGAAAATGCTCGGAGACGTCCTGCATGATAAGCGGATTGCGCAGATCAGGCTTATCGCTGCCGTATTTGCGCAAGGCTTCCGCGAACGGAATCCGCGGCCAGTTCTTCGTCACCGGCTTGCCCTTGGCAAAATCCTCGAACACGCCAGTGATGACCGGCTCCATCGCCACGAACACGTCGTCCTGGGTGACAAAACTCATCTCAACGTCGAGCTGATAAAACTCGCCGGGCAAGCGGTCGGCACGCGGGTCTTCATCGCGAAAACACGGCGCGATCTGAAAATAGCGGTCGAAGCCCGACATCATCAGCAGCTGTTTGTACTGCTGCGGCGCCTGCGGCAGCGCGTAGAATTTTCCCGGATGGATCCGCGAGGGCACCAGGAAGTCGCGCGCGCCTTCCGGCGACGAGGCCGTCAGGATCGGGGTCTGGAATTCGAAGAAACCCTGATCCTTCATGCGCTTGCGCATTGAATCGACGATTCTGCCGCGGGTCATGATGTTCTGGTGCAGCTTATCGCGACGAAGGTCGAGGAAACGGTACTTAAGCCTTATATCTTCAGGATATTCCTGTTCACCAAACACCGGCAACGGCAGCTCGCCGGCTGGCCCCAGCACTTCGATCTCGCCGACATAGACTTCGACCGCGCCGGTCGGCAGTTCCGGATTGTCGGTACCTTCGGGGCGGCGGCGCACCTTGCCGTCGATCCGTACCACCCATTCCGAGCGCAGTTTTTCGGCGTCCTTGAAAGCCGGCGAATCCGGGTCTGCTACGACTTGGGTGATGCCGTAATGATCGCGCAGGTCGATGAACAGCACGCCGCCATGGTCGCGGATGCGATGGCACCAGCCCGACAGCCGAACAGTCTCGCCGATATGGCTTTCGCGGAGCGCGCCGCAGGTATGGGACCGGTAACGATGCATGGATAGTCCAAAAACTGGTGTGGAGGATCGAATCGGGCGGCCTAAGGGCAGCCCGCAAATTTGGGCAGGGTTTACCCGAGGCTGCGAAGGGCGGCAACCGAATGGGCCCTCAAATATGGGCCTCCAATGATCTGAAGCCCGCAAATCGATTGTCTAATCGCTCTTGATGCCTATCTTGGGCCCATGACGGTCCATTTCCCCTTCCAAAACACCTACACGGCGCTGCCGGCGAACTTTTTCGCCCGCGTGGTGCCGACGCCGGTGGCTTCCCCTAGATTGATAAAGCTGAACCGGCCCCTCGCGCTCCATCTCGGCCTCGATCCGGACCGGCTCGAAAGCCCCGAAGGCGCCGAGATCCTCGCGGGAAAGTGTGTTCCCGATGGCGCCGACCCGATCGCGATGGCCTATGCCGGCCACCAGTTCGGCCATTTCGTCCCGCAGCTCGGCGATGGCCGCGCCATCCTGCTCGGCGAGGTGATCGACGCCGACGGAATCCGCCGTGACATTCAACTCAAGGGTTCCGGCCCGACGCCATTTTCGCGCCGCGGCGATGGCCGTGCCGCACTTGGGCCGGTGTTACGCGAATATATCGTCAGCGAGGCGATGGCTGTGCTCGGCATTCCGACCACGCGGTCGCTTGCCGCCGTCATGACCGGCGAGAGCGTGCTGCGCGAGACGCTGTTGCCGGGCGCGGTGCTGACCCGCGTTGCGTCGAGCCACATTCGCGTCGGGACGTTTCAGTATTTTGCCGCGCGCGGCGACACTGAAGGCGTGCGGCGGCTCGCCGATCACGTCATTGCCCGGCATTATCCGCAACTGGCAACGGCCGACCGCCCCTATCATGCCCTGCTTTCAGCCGTGATCGCGCGGCAGGCGGAACTGGTCGCACGTTGGCTCTTGATCGGATTCATCCACGGCGTGATGAACACCGACAACACCTCGATCTCCGGCGAGACCATCGATTACGGCCCGTGCGCTTTCATGGATCAATACGATCCGGCAACCGTGTTCTCCTCGATCGACGAGCAAGGCCGCTACGCCTATGGCAATCAGCCGCGGATCGCACTGTGGAACCTGACGCGGCTGGCGGAATGCCTGCTGCCGCTGCTCAACGAGACGCAAGACAAAGCCATCGAAGAGGCCCAAGCGGCACTCGGCGAATTCATCGAAAAGTTCGACACGGCCTATCAGGCGGGCCTGCGCAGTAAGCTCGGCGTGTTTACGGCACAGGGGGAGGATCGCGCGCTCGCGCAGGACCTTCTCGATGCGATGGCCAACAACCAGGCCGACTTCACTCTCACCTTCAGGCGGCTAAGCGATGCCGCGCTCGATCCAGCCAATGATCGCGAGGTCAGGCAATTGTTCGCTGAGCCCGCCGCCTATGACGAATGGGCGGTGCGCTGGCGGCAGAGGATCACCGAAGAGCCGCAACAACCTGCCACGCGGCAGGTTGCGATGCGCGCGGTCAATCCCGCCTTCATTCCGAGGAACCACAGGGTGGAAGCGGTGATCGACGCCGCCGTCAACCGCGACGATTTTGCGCCCTTCGAAGCGCTGCTGGCGGTGCTATCGAAGCCTTTCCAGGATCAGCCCGCATTCGCCGCCTATGCCGATCCGCCAAAACCAGAGCAGCGCGTGCTGCAGACGTTTTGCGGCACTTGAATCGTTAACCTCGCGTTCAACACGCCAAGAAGCGCCGGCCGCACGCCGGCAGGAATTAACAAACGATCAATGGCTCCCCGACAAATCTATCGTTTTGTCGGGGGATTGCCGTGGACGCGCTGGTGTTTGAATTCATGGGATTGGCGATGCTGGCACTCTGCATCATCGTGCTCGCCGTTCCCGCGCGGCGATCGCCTGCCCGGCACATCCGCGACACCTGATCCATCTCAAGGCGAGCGTCCCGAACGGAACCGGGCCACCAGCCCGCGCCGCCGATAGCCCGATTGTGCCCGAAAAAGGTGTTGTCAGACCAAAATGCAAGGCTCGAATTCGTCGCAAGACCCTTGACATATCAGCGCTTTCGGCAGAACGCCGTCACGGAAGCGTTATGGACCCTTCATGCATCTGATTGCCACCACCTCGGAACTCGCCGCCGTCTGTGCCCGCCTCGCGAAACACCCGGTCATAACAGTCGATACGGAGTTCCTGCGCGAGACCACGTATTACCCCCTGCTCTGCGTCGTGCAGATGGCGAGCGCCGAGGAAGCGGTGGTGGTCGACACCCTGGCCCAGGGGATCGACCTCAAGCCGTTTTTCGAACTGATGGCGAATGAGGCGGTGCTGAAGGTTTTTCATGCCGCCCGCCAGGATATCGAAATCGTCTGGCATCAGGCCGCCATCGTCCCGCACCCGATCTTCGACACCCAGGTGGCGGCCATGGTACTCGGCTACGGCGATTCCATTGCCTATGACCAACTGGTCGAGCGCATCATGGGCCATCGGCCGGACAAGACGCACCGCTTTACCGACTGGTCGCGCCGGCCGCTGAGCGCGGAACAGATGCATTACGCGGTCTCCGACGTCACCCATTTGCGCGACGTGTTCACGGCACTCGACGCCGACCTGAAGAAGCGCGGCCGCAGCGATTGGGTCAGCGAGGAGATGGAGGTTCTGACCTCGCCTAAGACCTACGACTTTCATCCCGAACGCGCCTGGGAGCGGCTGAAGACGCGGGTCCGCAAGCCCAGGGAGCTCGCAGTCCTGATGGAAGTCGCGGCATGGCGCGAGCAGGAGGCACAAAGCCGTGACGTTCCGCGCAGCCGCGTTCTGAAAGACGATGCGGTCGGCGACATCGCCATCCAGGCACCGACCAGCCTCGAGCGGCTGGCCAATCTGCGTTCGCTGCCGAAAGGCTTCGACCGCTCGAAATGGGGCACCGATATCATCGCCGCCGTGCAGCGCGGCCTCGCCCGCGACCCGGCCAGCCTGCCGAAAATCGAAAAGCCGCGCGGCAATTCGAACGGCGGCGCGATCGTCGAGCTGTTGAAAGTCCTGTTGCGGATGACATCGGAGCGGCACGCCGTCGCCAGCAAGGTGATCGCAACCGTCGACGACCTCGAAGAGATCGCGGCCGACGATCATGCCGA
>DATBYN010000398.1:0-2646 GCA_036513695.1 Bradyrhizobium sp.
TGCCGCAACCGTTGACGCCACCTCCAATGATTGCGAGGTCGAAAATCCGATCCAAAAAACGCTTCCCCCGACGTTCGCCTGTTCACTTTGGCGATTTTGCTTTCGGTTTGGAATAAATCACAACTAAATCCGAAAGCAAGCGAAAAGGGGAACTAATCCGAACCTTCGTCATGGCCGGGTATAGCCGTCCGAAGGACGGCGTCGCTTCCGCTCGCCTATCGCCGGCCATCCACGTCTTCGTCTTGCAGGAGAAACCAAGACGTGGATGCCCGGCACAAGGCCGGGCATGACGAGCATCTGATGAGACGGGTCTTCCTTACCGCAAGCGCGTCACCGTCGACGGAAGTTCGCTGCCGTTCTCGTCGATATCGGCCGATGGCTTCGGCATCGCCTCGATCACCTCGATGCCGCGGGTGTGGCAAATGTTTGCCAATCCCGCCGGCAGGGCAGCGTCAGTGACAAAAGTCTGGATCTGGCTGATATGGGCGATGCGGACCGGCGCGCTGCGCCGGAGTTTTGTCGAATCGGCGACCAGAATCACGCTGCGCGCGTTGGCGATAATGGCCTGGGCGGCTTGCACTTCGCGATAGTCGAAATCCAGTAGCGCGCCCTCTTCGTCGATCGCCGACGCGCCGATGATGGCATAGTCGACCTTGAATTGGCCGATCAGGCTGATCGCGGTCGAGCCGATCACGGCACCATCGGCACGGCGCACCGCGCCGCCGGCCACGATCACCTCGATGCGTGGATGCCGATACAGCAGCATCGCGACATTGAGGTTGTTGGTGATGACGAGCAGGTCCTGATGCGAGGTCAGGGCGCTCGCGACCTCTTCCGTCGTGGTGCCGATGTTGATGAACAGCGAGCTTCCGTTGGGAATAAGCTGCGCCGCGGCAGCGCCGATCGCCTTCTTTTCCTCCGCGGCGACGAAGCGGCGCGCTTCATAGGCGAGGTTTTCCACGCCGGAGGCGATGATGGCACCGCCGTGAATCCGCGTCAGCGAGCGGTGGTCGCAGAGATCATTCAAATCCTTGCGGATGGTCTGCGCCGAAACCTCAAAACGCCTGGCAAGATCCTCCACCATCACCCGGCCGAAGGCGCGCGCGATATTGAGGATTTCATTCTGGCGGTGGGTCAGGCCGGTCATGGCGGCACCTCGGGACAAAAGCGCCCCCATGGTGCGGCGGTTCCGGCGTCCGGTCAACACAAAGCCGGAAATTTTCAGCTGGCCTATGATCCGATTGATGATACACGGGGTCCTATCCGATTTTAGGTCCCATCAACCGAGCATAACGATGCGTCTCTGCTGGCAAGTCCTCGCGATCGCCATTTTTTTCCTCGCCACGCCGTCGGTCGCCGGGCCGTTCTACCGCATGCCGGATGGCTTGGACGCGCTGACGCGGCCCCTCATTCCAGTCGCCAACGATACCAAGCGAGCCGAACCTGATATCGACATGTTCGCCTTCATGTCGGGCAAGTGCAGCACCCTTAAAGTCGCTGGCCGCGATTTCGCATGCAGGGCAGTCGCCTACTTCCATAGCCAGCAAGGCCGGGCGAATTTCACGATTGCGCTCGATGATCCCTCTGACAACAGCCACATCATCTCGTTCTCAGGCGAAACTGCCCGGCGCGAACTGGATAATAATCTTTACGAACTGTCCATCGACCAGATGCTGTTGAATTCCAAGGACAGGCCGAAAGTCGATGGCCTGCCAGTGCCATCGACCGAATTGTCGGCTGGAATGTGCAAGCAGATCGGCAGTTTTGCGGCGGCGCGGATTTCCAGCATCTCCTGCAGCGCGACCGACAAGAATGGCAAGACGTATGAACTGCGGTTCGAATCCGATGGCTCGCCGATAACCGTGCGGACCATCAAGGCAGGCCCGCTGACACCGGAAAAGCGCCGCGCCAGGCTGATGGAGCGGTTGGAATGCCGCAACAAGGCCGATGAGGCGAAGGTTTTGCCGCGGGATTTGACGGCTTACATCATCCGCTGCCTGGCCGAGGCGAGCAGCGAAAAACCCGCGACGGACGAGCAGCAGTAGCACACGAGCCGTCCGAAGGACGGTGTCGCTTCTGCTCGCCTATGCCTGGGCATCCACGTCTTCCTTGCTTTGACATCCTACGACGTGGGCGCCCGGGACATCCGGCGCGAAGACGCGCTTCGCGCTTCTAAAAAGGGCATGACGATCTCTGTGTTTCAACACGGGATCGCCGCGCGACGCGAATCATCACACCGAAATCGACGGATCGCCCTGCTTGATCACTTGCGGATGGCCCTGCTCGTCGATCGAGACGTAGGTAAAATTGCCGTCGGTCACCAAGGTCGACAGCATGTCCTTGCGGCGCAGCACCCAGGCTTCGAGGTGGACGGTGATCGAGGTCTTGCGGATCCGGACCAGATTGGCGTGCACCGAGACTACGTCGCCGACATAGACGGGCTTGCGAAAATTCATCGCGTCGATGGCGACCGTAACGGTGCGCGACTTTGCGATCTTGGAGGCAAAAATGCCGCCGCCGATATCCATCTGGCTGAGCAGCCAGCCGCCAAAAATATCGCCGTTGGCGTTGGTGTCGGCCGGCATCGCCAGCGTGCGGATCGTCAGATCGCCGCGAGGCTCGTTTTCCGCAATCGGCGGAGCGTGA
>DATBYN010000399.1:0-6477 GCA_036513695.1 Bradyrhizobium sp.
GTGATGGCCTTGGCGACCGCGGCCGGATCCTGCGGTACCCGATCGTCCACCGTCTGCCCCCAGTAGCAATAGGGCCAACCGTAGAAACCGCCTGATCGGACCGAGGTCAGATAGTCGGGCGGCGTTTCATCGCCGAGGCCATCGCGCTCATTGACGACCGTCCAGAGCACGCCGGTCTTTGGCTCCCAAGCCAGGCCCACGGCGTTGCGCAGGCCGCCGGCAAAGATGCGGCTCGTGCCGTTGGCCAGATCGAGCTCATAGATGGCGGCCCGTCCTTGTTCGACCTCCATGCCGCTCTCGGCGATATTGCTGAGCGAGCCGACCCCGGCGAAGAGCCGCTTGCCATCGGGGCTCGACAGCAGGCTCCGCGTCCAATGTCCGCCAGGCTTGAAGGTGGTGAGTTTTTTCCCTGGCGCGGTGATGCGGTCCGCGCCCGCCGCATAGGGGAAGGCCACCACGCCGTCGGTGTTGCCGACATAGAAGGTATCGCCCACCAGCGCCATGCCGAACGGCTGGTTCAGTCCCTCCATGAAAATGTCGCGCTTCTCGGCGATGCCGTCGCGATCCGTGTCGCGCAACAGCGTGATGCGGTTCGCGCTTTCGCCAAGCGCGGCGGCACGTCGCATCGTCGCCTGCATCGCGTAGCTGAACACGCTCCGGACGGGACCTGCGACCTGATTCGACTCGGCAATGAGAACGTCGCCATTGGGCAGCACGTGGATCCAGCGCGGATGTTTCAGGCCGGTCGCAAACGCATTGACCTTGAGCCCCGGCGCCGCCACTGGAATCTGCCCGTCGCTCCACCCCCTGGCCGTCGGCATCTTGAGCGTTGGGATCGCGCCTTGCGGCTTCGCCACCGGGACCACCGGCGCGCTGCCCCAGGCCGGCTCGGGCGCCGTGCCCTGCAACCGGCGCCACAGCAGCGCGGCAGCACCGATCAGCGCGACTATTCGCGCAAAAATTTCCGACAAGCTCATATCATTCTCCTGTTGATCGCGCGCACACTATCCGACGCCGGGGCGCATTCAAACCTTATCATCGAGGTGCGAGATCATCGGCAGCTGGAGTTCATTCTCATCACGCAGTCCCACGCGATCGGAAAATGCTGACGAGTTCGACGCGCAGTCGCGAAATTTGATTTGAACGACATGCGCGCGCGTCAAGGGCTCCTAGCAGCAGGAGGACGAAATCCTGTTACTGGCCTGCCACGGCGATGGTCTGATGTTCTTGAAGAGATCCGCGCGCTGCGCGCTAATTCCACGGAGGGGTTCGCACGATCAGGCGATGTCACGATCCCAGGGCGGCTCCGGCGTAAACCGCGTCGCGATGAAATCGATGAAGGCGCGCACTTTCGCCGGCGGATGGCGGACCGGCAGGAACACCGCATAGATGCCGCCGAGGTCAACGGTCGGCTGGTCGAGCGTGAGTGCAACCAGCGTGCCGGCCCGGATGTCGTCGGCGACGATGAACGACGGCTGGTGGATCACGCCCTGTCCCGCGATCGCCGCGGCCCGCAGCGCATCTCCGTTGTTGGCGCGCAGATTACCCGAGACCTTGACGCTGACGTCGGCGCGCGCGCCAAATACCCATTGATAGCCGGGCCGCTGGGACAATGTGTAGCCAAGACAATTATGCTCCGCGAGGCTCGCAACTGTGCGCGGAATGCCACGCGCTTTGAGATAAGACGGTGCCGCACATACCAGGATACGGCAGGGCGCAATCCGTCGCGCGATCAGGCTTGAACTAGAGAGGGTGCCGATGCGGATCGCAAGATCCCAGCCCTCTTCGGCAAGGTCGACCAAGCGGTCATTGAGGCCAAGCTCGACAGTTACCAGCGGATAGCGCTCGGAAAACTCCGGGAGCAGCGGGGCGATTTGCAGGGTGCCGAACGAGACCGGAGCATTGAGCCGCAACAGCCCCCTTGGTTCGATCCGATCGGCGGCGATAGCGGCATCGGCGGCTTCAATTTCCTGGAGGATGCGCCCCGAGGATTCGAGGTAGCTCCGCCCAGCCTCGGTGATCGAAAGCCGTCGCGTTGTGCGATGGAAGAGTTTTATCCCCAATCGCGCTTCGAGCGCTGCAATGTGCTTGGTCACCATGGTCTGCGACATGCCCATGGCCCGCGCGGCGGACGACAGGCTGCCGGAAGTGGCGACTTTCGAAAATACCTCTAGGCCTGTCAGGCGATCCAGCACGGGTCATTTCACTCTGCAAGTGTGATCTGTCATTCCGGATTACCAGATTATCACATCCGGAAGAATAGATCATACGCCTGAGTAAATCAGGAGATAGTCATGATCGATTCGCGTACCGCACCCTATGCCGCGCTGTTGCTTCGCCTCACCCTGGGCTTCCTGTTCCTGGCCCATCTCAGCCTCAAATTGTTCGTCTTCACCCCGGCGGGAACGGCAAAGTTCTTCGGCAGCCTTGGTCTGCCGTCTGAGCTCGCCTACGTCATCATGATCGGCGAAGCCTTGGGCGGCATCGCGCTGATCCTTGGTATTTGGACCCGCGTGGTCGCGATCGCGGCGACGCCGATTTTGCTCGGCGCCATCTTCACGGTGCATGGGCCGGCCGGATTCTGGTTCACCAATCCGCATGGCGGCTGGGAATACCCGGCATTCTGGACTGTCGCGTTGGTCGTCCAGGCCTTGCTCGGCGATGGCATCTATGCACTGCGCATGCCGCGCACGGGCGGCGCCGTGAGCGAACTCACCGGCGCGCATTCGCGCTAGAGGGGCGTTAGCAGGATTGCGATTCTGGAACGCGATGTTTCGCCGGCCGGATCACTCGGGCTCAATGTTGGTCGCGCGGATCACCTTGGCCCACTTCTCAGTCTCGGCGGCGATGAAATTACCGAAGTCGGCGGCGAGCCCGAAAGCACCGAGAGCTCGTCATGCCCGGGCTTGTCCTTTGGCTTGTCCCGGGCATCCACGTCTTGCCGGTATCGCCGCAAGAAAGACGTGGATGGCCGGTCATAGGCGAGCAGAAGCGACGCGTCCTTCGGACGGCTAAGCCCGGCCATGACGAGGAAACAGTCAACCGCGCTTCGAGCCCTGTCGGCCTTCACTGGCTGCCCTGATCGCGAGCGACAGACTCATCTTTGTCTGTTCCACGATATCCTCGACCAGTTCTTCCCGTGTGACCTGGGCAAGCTGGCCGGTAAGCAGCCCTTGCTCCGCCAGCATCACCACTCCATGCAGCGCGGCCCAGATTTGCAGTGCGTGGCGCTCGCGCAATAAACCGATCGCTGGCGCTTCGAGCGCTTCCAGAACCAGATCAAAAGTTTCCGTTGCTGCCTTGTGCAGCTCACCGTCTTTTGGCGCGCAGGCCATGATGCGCGAGGCGAACATCAACCGGTAGATGCCGTTGCGGCGAAGACCGAAGGCCAGGGCGGCCTGCGCGAGGCGCGACAGCTTTGAGCGCTTCGACGGTCTTGTGATCGATTCCCGCAAGCCCGCACTGAACTGGCGGAAGGCCTCGGCCGTCACCGCCGTGAGTAGCGCCTCGCGATCGGCAAAATGCCGGTAGGGCGCCGGTTGTGAGACCCCAAGCTTCTTCGCCAGCGCGCTGATATTGACGGCTTCCGGGCCGCCAAGCTCCACTTCGTGCAGCGCAGCCTGAACCAGGGCATCCCGGAGATCCCCATGGTGGTAGGTATTGAGCGGTTTTCGAGCCAATCGCGGCGACATTACAATGTAATGATCTATAACTTTTTACTTGACAGCACAACGGCGGAGCGAATGTAATAGGCTATAACTTAGAAGCGCAGTCGACCGGCCTGCGCCATCAAATCGGTACGAGGAACGCAATACCTGTAACAGGGTGCGCAGCAAGCTGCGCGCGACAAGGAGAAACGCCTGCCATGTCGGGAAAGCTGAAAATCCGCGTCGACCAGGACAAGTGTCAGGGACATGCGCGCTGCAAGTCGCTGGCGCCCGAACTGTTCGATCTCGACGAATTCGGCAACGCGCATGAGCGCGGCGACGGCACCGTGCCGGCCGGTCTGGAGGACAAGGCCTACCTTGCGAAATCCAATTGTCCGGAAATCGCGATCGAAGTCACCGAGGAGTGAGCCGGTCCTCGAAACCATGCAGCCGGTCGAAAGATTGATCCGAGCGAACCAAGCAGAGGAAATTGCCCGATGTCAGATTCCGCCAGCACGATGCCCGAACATCCTCCGGTGACCGACTGGGTCCACGATTTCGACCACACCGATCCGCGCTGGACCGAAAATCCGTTTCCGATCTGGGACGAGTTGCGGGCGCAATGCCCGGTGGTTCACACCGAGCGCTTTAACGGCTGCTATTTGCCCACCACCTATCAAGCGGTGAAGGAAATCGCCTACGACACCGAGCATTTCTCCTCACGCCGCATCATCGTGCGCGATACAAGGCCGGAGATCACGCAAAACGGCGCACCGCCGATCACTTCCGATCCGCCCGAACATAAGCCGGCCAAGCAGTTGCTGCTGCCGCCGTTCACGCCCGATGCGATGAAAAAACTCGAGCCGCGGATGCGCGCGATCTGCAACGAATTGATCGACGAATTCATCAATGACGGCCAATGCGACGCCGCCGCGCGCTACACCAAATATGTCCCGGTACGCGTCATCGCCCACATGCTCGGCATCCCGGAGAAGGACGGCGATCTCTTCATCAAATGGATCCACATGATCCTGGAGCTCAGCATCAAGGACGAAAGCATGCTGATGCAGGCGGTGCAGGAGATGACCGCCTATTTCGCCGGCCATATCGAAGCGCGCAAGCAACAACCGACCGACGATCTGATCTCGACGATGATGAACGCGAAGGACCAGGATGGTCAGCCGTTAGCCGATAGCCACGTGCTGGGTTCGCTGCGGCTGATCCTGGTTGCCGGCATCGACACCACCTGGAGCGCGATCGGTTCTTCGCTGTGGCATCTGGCAAAAACACCGTCGGACCGCGAGCGGCTGGTCGCGGAACCGGCGCTGATGCCGATTGCGATCGAGGAGTTTTTGCGGGCCTATTCGCCGGTGACGATGGCGCGCGAGGTAGTCAAGGAAACCACGGTCAGCGGCTGCCCGGTAAAACCCGGCAACATGGTGCTGCTGTCGTTTCCCGCCGCCAACCGCGATCCTGCTATGTTTCCCGAGGCCGACAAGGTCGTGATCGACCGCAAGGAGAACCGCCATGCCGCCTTCGGCCTTGGCATTCACCGCTGCGTCGGCTCCAATCTCGCGCGCATGGAGATGGTGGTCGCGATCGAGGAATGGCTGAAGCGAATTCCCGACTTCCGTCTCGATCCCTCAGGAAAAGTGACATGGTCGGAGGGCACCGTGCGCGGCCCGCGCCAGCTGCCGATCCTGTTCGGCAAGGCCGGCTGATCGAGGCGATGCGGCGGTGCTGATTTTCTGAGGGCGCGGCGCGACGCGGCGGTAAGTCAGTTTCCAACCGACACGGTTCCAGTCCTGACTATGAAGCGGCTCGCTGATTTGTGATGTTCCGGCGTTCACCAATGCGGGCTTCGGCAAACCAGTGCTGTTGCGTGTGCGGCGCATTCGATTTAGAAACCCGTCGCGGGGAAATGCAGACTCCCCGTCAGACGGTCCCCGTCCAAGCTCTGCGCAACGCTCGATTTGTCGAGGAGGTTGCGTATGGACGAAAGCAGGGCCGTAAGTTTTTCACCTCCCAAGCTGATCCTGATCGTGGCCCTCGCCGCTGTTGTGCTCCCATACGCCAGTTCCTCCGTGCGGGCAGAAACTGGAGCCGTCATGATAGCTATCGATCGAATGACCGTCGGATCATCTCCGGACGGATTTACATTCGCGCGCACCGGCCAGGGCGGTGCGGCACAATGGACCGTTACCGCAGATCCGACCGCGACCTCGGGCCGGGCAATTGAACAGACCAGTACCGACCGGACCGATTACCGGTTTCCGCTCGCAATCTATGACGCCGTATCAGCAACCAATCTGAGCGTCGCGGTTCGATTCCGCGCCGTCGCCGGAAAGATCGATCAGGCGGCAGGGATCGCGCTGCGCCTGCGCGACGCCGACAACTACTACGTCGCGCGCGCCAATGCGCTTGAGGACAACGTGCGCTTCTATCGCGTGGTCAAGGGCCGGCGCGAACAACTGCAAGGCGCCAATCTGAAGGTCACGCCGAACGACTGGCACGTACTTCGCCTCCGTGCCGAAGGCGAGCGGTTCACGATCTCGTATGACGGCAAACCGTTGTTCACGGCGACCGACAGCACGTTTTCCGATGCTGGAAGGGTCGCGCTGTGGACCAAGGCCGACAGCATCACCCGCTTCGACCAGATCGAGATCGAACCGTTGCCATGAGTCCGCAACGAAGAGAGAACTCGTTTCTAGCGCCGCTCCTGGATTTGGCCGCTGCTGTCGACGACGAGGGACACTTCCTTGCCGTCTTTCATCGCCTTGACGGCCGTACCTTCGGCGGTGGATTTGATGTCTCGGACTTGCGAATAACC
>DATBYN010000400.1:0-7887 GCA_036513695.1 Bradyrhizobium sp.
TCATCGACCGGAATCTGCATCCCTTCCATGACGCCTTTCTCCGAACCTGCCGCGGTGCCGACGCGCAAAAATCTGCGACCAGGTTCGGCGAACGAGATCATCGTGCTTTTGAAGGTTCCTCCGAGTACCGCCGCCTCGCACACAAGTTCGCAAAGCTCCTCGCGGGTTTTGGCGCGCATGATCGCTTCATTGGTGGCGCTGAGCGCCGCGAACATTCGCGTCAGCCGTTCCTTCTGCTCCTCGGTCTTCGCCTTTTCCTCGGCGCGATCGAAGTTATCGAGTGCGAAGCAAACGTTCTCCGCCAGCCGGGCCAGGAGTTCGACGAGATCGTCGGTAAACGCGCCTTCGTCATGGGAAAGAAACAGCAGCACGCCGACCGCCGTGTCGCCATTCAGCAGCAAGGGAAAACAAGCGCCGGATCGCGTCCCGTCTTCCCTTGCGAGCTTATGCCAATGGACGGTTCGTTGATCGGCCAGGAAATCATTCATGATGCAAGGTTGTCGCGTCCGAAACGATGTGCCGGACAAGCCGCGGCCTTCGGGATGCGCTTCAGAGGTAGAGTACTGGCGGCCCCGCATGCGGTCGTAATTCAATCCTTTCGTCGCCACGACATGAAGAAACTCCCCGGCGGGGTCCGCTAGCGCGATGGTTGCGGAGGCGAACGTTCCTCCCAACACAGCGGCTTCGCATACCAGCTCGAACAGCTCCGCCCGCGATTTGACCCGCATGATCGCTTCGTTGGTCGCGCTCAGCGCCTCCAGCATCTCGGAGAGGCGTTGCTTTTGCTTCTCCGCCCTGGCTTTTTCGTCGGTGCGATCGAAATTCCCTAGCGCGAACGAGACATTTTCCGCGAGCCGCTGCAGCAGCTCGACGAGTTCAGGCGTGAACGTCCCGACCTCGGGCGAATGAAAAATCAGCACTCCCGCCGCCGCCCGATCGCCATTGAGCAACGGCAAAACCGCTGACGATCTGACCCCGCTTCGGAGCGCATTGTCGCGCCACAGCCTGGTGCGTTCGTCGGCCAGAAAGTCGTCGCTGACGCAAGGCCGTCGCGTACGGAACGCTGTCCCGGTCAACCCGCGTCCTTCCGGGAGCTCTTCCGTAATCGCGAACTCCGATAGCCTCATCTCCTCCGCGCCCGGCCCGGTCGAAGCGACAACCCGAAGATGTACCGAACCGGGCTCGGCCAGAGCAACCGTGGTGGAGACGAACTTCGCACCATGCACCGCGGCCTCGCAAACCAGATCGAACAATTCGGTGCGCGACTTGGCCCGCATGATCGCTTCGTTGGTCGCGCTCAGCGCCGCGAACATTCGCGTCACGCGTTCCTTTTGTTCGTCAACTTTTGCCTTTTCCGCCGCACGCTCGAAATTATCGAGCGCAAACGAAACATTCTCCGCCATCCGCGCCAATAGCGCGATGATCTCATCGTCCGCCGCCCAGGATTTGCTGACAAAGAACATCAGCACGCCGACGCTGTTGCCGACCTTGATCAAAGGTACCGCAACGCAAGCCACGACTCCCCTGTCGCGTCCAACCTCTCGCCACGGCCGCCCCTGCACCGAGTTGAGGATGTCGTTGTTGACGCAAGGCTTCCTGGTCCGGAACGCGTCGCCGCAGACCCCGGTCCCGTAGACATTGTCCGGATCGATCGAGAACCGCGTCTGCTTGATGAATTCGACGATTTCACCGGTTCCGGCAACCGGCTTCAGCCAGGTCGAGCCCGGCTCGACGAGCAAGATCACCGTGGCCACGGATTTTCCGGAGTGAACCGCGGCATCGCAAACCAGCTGGTAGAGTTCCTGCTCGGTCTTGGCACGCAGAATGGCTTCGTTGGTGGCGCTGATGGCGCCGAACATCCGATTGAGCCGTCGCATGGCCCGCTCGCCGCTCTTGCGCGCGATCTCATTTTCAAAATTGCCGAGCGCGTATGAAATATTCGCCGACATGCGCTCGAGCAGCGAGACGATCGGATCGGTCAGCGAGCCGACCTCGCGCCTGGTGACGAGCAGAACGCCGACGCAGCGGCCGTTGCAAATCAGCGGCAAGGCCGCCGCCGCGCCGACATGCTCTTTCGCGGCTCCCGCCCGCCAGGCCAGCGAACGCGTATCGTTCAGATAATCATTGCTGATGCTCAAGCGCTGGTCGCGAAAGGCTTGTCCGCAGACGCCTGAACCCTCAGGCGTGTTGGCGACAATCGAAATATCGATCGCCCGCAGCCGCTTGATGTCGTCGCCGAAGCCTGCGGCCAACCGGAGCATGTTGGTCCCCGGTTCCAGCAAAAACACAGCCGTCGCCATGAAGTCCCCGCTGGTGAACGCGGCTTCGCAGACTTTTTCGTATAGCTCCTCAGGCGATTTTGCATACAGGATCGCTTCGTTGGTCGCACTCAACGCCGCAAACGTACGCGCGAAATTGGTCTCCAAGCCCTCAGCTCCCGGTCGCCTAGCCCAAGACCGATTTATGCGAGGAAGACGCCTAAATGGCGGTTATTGGGGGCATTAAGTTCTGAGTCAGAGTAAACGGCATGCCAACAATGACGCCCGAAAGCCGGGAAAATACCGTCTTGTCTGGAGTTCGCCGGCCTGAGTTAGGCCTAAGGGCCTGGCGGCCGCGGCGACGCGCCGACCCGGCGACTGCTCAAGAATTTGGCATGAGACCATTGCTCTTCCGCCATCGCTTTGAGACCATGCGGCCGACAACAAGCAAGACCCGCCTCCGCCGCGGGCGTCGCACGAGGAAATTCCCATGCCGATTGTTCAGGCCGACCGTCTCACGCGCATCGGGGCGCGGCTGCTCAAGGCCGCCGGCGCCTCGGAGGCGGAAGCCGACGCGGTCGCGGTCGGCTGCGTCAATGCCAATCTCGCCGGCCACGACTCGCACGGGGTGATCGCGATCCCGACCTATATCGACCGCATCAAGGTCGGGCACATCGTCCCCGGCGCGAAGTGGGAAATCGTACAGGAGACGCCGACCACGAGTGTGATCGACGGCCATTGGGGTTTTGGCTTTCACGTCAACGCCAAGGCAATGGCGCTGACGATTGCGAAGGCGAAGACCGCTAATGTCGCGGCCTGCACGGTGTTCCGCCAAAGCCATGTCGGACGGCTCGCCGCCTATCCCCTGATGGCGATGAGAGAGGGCATGATCGGTCTTGCCACCGCCGATTCCGGCCGCTCGCCCAAGCACGTTGCGCCGTTCGGCGGCCGCGAGGCGCGGCTCGGCACCAATCCGATTTCGATTGCGGTGCCGTCCGACCTCGAGGCGCCGTTTTATCTGGACATGGCGACATCCGCGGTCGCGGCCGGAAAGATCCAGCTTGCGGCGGCGCGCGGCGAAGAAATTCCAAAGGGCTGGATCGTTGACAGCGAAGGGCGGCAAACCACCGACCCCAAACAATTCCGCAAGGGCGGGGCATTGCTGCCACTCGGCGGCACCGAAGGTTACAAGGGGAGCGGCCTCGCTGCGATGGTCGAAGTGCTCTGCGGATTGCTCACGGGCCTGGGCTTCGGCGTCGAACCGACCGGGCGGCATAATGATGGATGTTTTATGGCCGTGTTCAACGTCGCCGCGTTCCGCCCTTTAAAAGATTTCAAGAAAGAAGTCGCCGAGTTCGCGCGCTATCTGAAGGCGACGCCGCCATCGGAAGGCTCATCGGGCGTGTTCTATCCGGGCGAGGTCGAATATATCCGGGAGCAGCAGCGCCGCCTCTCAGGTATCGAAATCGAAGATACGACCTGGGACAAATTGCGCGCACTGGCCGCCGAATACAAATTGACCGCCGAGCTCGATCTCGCGTGAGAGCGCATCCGGCCGATCAAAGGAGAGCAGCATGACACGGCAAATGGTGATGGTCGGCTTCCTGCAGGCGCAGAACTGCACCAATTTGCCGAGTTCGTGGCGGCATCCGCAATCCCGCGACGATTCGATGTCGGCGGACTACTACCAGGAAATCGCCCGGATCCTCGAATCCGGCAAATTTCACATGGCGTTCTTCGACGATCGTCTGGCGATGCCGGATCGCTACGGCAACGATCACCGGCATACCGTGGAATACGGCATCCGCTGCGTGAAGATGGATCCGATTGTGGTGCTGACCACGATGGGAATGGTCACCGAAAAGCTCGGCCTGGCATCGACCTGCTCGACCACCTATTACGAGCCGTTCGACGTGGCGCGCCGTTTTGCCACTCTTGATCTGATGACCGGTGGCCGCGCCGCCTGGAACGTGGTCACGTCAGTCAATGACGGCGAGGCCCACAATATGGGGCGCGACCAGCATCTCGAGCACGATTTGCGTTACGACCGCGCCGACGAGTTCATGGAGGTTGTGCTCGGCCACTGGGATTCTTGGGAAGACGGATCGCTTTTGATCGACAAGAAATCGGGCCGCTTCGCCGATCCCGACAAGGTCAAGCGGCTCGATCACAAGGGGCCATTCTTCAAGTCGCGAGGCCCGTTCACGGTACCGCGCTCGCAGCAGGGCCATCCCGTCGTCATCCAGGCCGGCGCCAGCGGCCGCGGGCAGCGCTTTGCCGGGCGATGGGGCGAGGTCATTTTCACCGCGGCGCGCAATCTCGCCAACGCCAAGCAGGGCTATGAGGCGATCCGGAATGAGGCTGCTAAAGCCGGCCGCGATCCCGAGCAGATGTTTCTCTGCAATCTGATCACGCCGGTGTCGGGCGCCACTAAATCCGAGGCCGAAGACAGGATGGCACTGATCCAGAAGCTGCCGCTGGAAATTGACGCGCTGTCGCTGCTAGCTGAAGGGCTGAATTTTGACTTTGCCGCCAGAGGCATCGACGAGCCGTTGACCACGCAGGAGTTGCAAGGCATGCAGGGCATGCTCGGCATTCGCGACGGTGTACTTCGGACATCCGGCAAGACCAATCCCAGCACCCGCGATTTCATCACCTTTTCGGGCCGCGGCCAGACCCAGGATGCGATCGTCGGGGGGCCGAAGGAAATCGCCGACCGGCTGGAAGAGATGTTCGTCGGCCGCGGCTGCGACGGTTTTGTTATTGCGGCGACCTATGTGCCGGGCTCCTACGCCGATTTTGTGCGTTACATCGTACCTGAATTGCAGCGGCGCGGGCTGTTTCACGCCGATTACGCCGGCAAGACCTTGCGCGAGAATCTGGGCTTGCCGCGGCCTGCCGCCGGTGCGTGGAAAGCGTCGCCGCGGATCGCGGCTGAATAAAGGGATCATGCATGCGTTGGCTGAAATTCACTGCAAATGACAAAACTTCCTGGGGCATCGCCGAAGGCGACCGCGTGATCGCGATCGACGGCGATCCCTTCGGCGAATGGCAGCGCAGCGCGCGCTCCCTGCCGTTGGCAGAGGTGAAGATCGAACTGCCGCTGATGCCGCGGACGTTTTATTGCGTCGGGCTGAATTACCTGAAGCATCTCAAGGAAGCTGCCGTCAAGCGCGGCGAGGTGCCCAACGTTCCGGACCGGCCCGAGATCGGCTATCGCGCCCAGAACGCGCTGATCGCGCATGACGAGGACGTCGTGATCCCGGCGACCGCGACCGAGAAGATTCATTATGAGGGCGAACTGGTCGTCGTGATCGGCAAGAAGGCAAAACATCTTACCGAGGCGGACGCGATGTCGTGCGTGTTCGGCTACACCATCGGCAACGACGTCAGCGAACGCTCTTGGCAAAAGGCCGACCGCGGATTGTGGCGGGCCAAGAACGCCGACACGTTCAAGCCGATGGGACCGTGGATCGAGACCGATGTCGATCTCGACAAGATGGAAACCATCGTGCGCGTCAACGGCAAGGAGAGCAACCGCTTCCACACCAACGATATGATTTTTGGGATCAAACCGTTCATCGCCGAGATGACAAAATATTTTACCCTGTGGCCCGGCGACGTGATCTGGATGGGCACCGATGGCGCCTCCCCGGACCTCAAAGCCGGTGATGTCGTCGAGATTGAGATCACCGGCATCGGCACTTTGCGCAACCGGTTTGTTGCGGAGAAGGTTTAGGATCGAGCACTCGCGGTTTGACTGGGTGCGACTATCGCAACAATGACGGTCGCAATCACCGCAACAACGACGTTCAAGATCAACGCGCCAAGCCCGACATAGAACGAATAACTGACGCCGCCGAGGTCGATGGTCGCGAGCGGTTTCAGGCCGTTGCTCCACGCCGTCCACGAGCCCCAGAGAATCCCGGCAGCCCAGCCGAGCAGCAGCCCTTCGGCGCGGAACCAGCGGGTGAACAATCCGAATACCAGCGCCGGAAAGGTCTGCAGGATCCACAAACCCCCGAGCAATTGCAGGTCGAGCGCATATTGCACCGGCAGGAACAGCGTGAAGGCCAGTGCGCCGAGCTTGACCACCAGCGATGCGATTTTTGCTACTGCCGCTTCGCCGGCGTGGCTGATCGTTGGATCGACATAGGATTTCCAGACATTACGGGTGAACAGATTGGCCGCGCCGATGCTCATGACGGCGGCCGGCACCAGCGCGCCGATCGCGATCGCCGAAAACGCAAAGCCCGCAAACCACGACGGGAACAGCGTCTTGAACAGCATCGGCACCACATCATTGGGCGTGGATACCTTTATATTTGCGGCGTAAGCCATGTAACCGAGCAGCGCGATCAGGCCGAGCAGAAGCGTATAGGCCGGCAGCAAGATTGCGTTCTTGCGGATGGTATCGGCCGATTTCGATGCGAAAATCCCGGTCAAGGTGTGGGGATACATGAATGCGGCCAGCGCCGAGCCCAGCGCCAGCGTGGCATAGGGCAGCATCTGCGACGGTTTTAAAATCAGACCGGTCGCACCGCCTTTTGCCGCGAACGCGTCGTTGGCCGCGGCAAACACCGCGGCATAGCCGCCGAGCTTTGCCGGCACGATGACGACCGCGACCAAAACGACGATATAGATCATGATGTCCTTGACGAAGGCGATCAGCGCCGGCGCGCGCAGACCTGAGCTATAGGTGTACAGCGCAAGGACGATGAAGGCGGCAATGATCGGCAATTCGCCTGATAGCCCCATCGCCTTGATCACCACGCCCATACCGATCAGCTGCAGCGCGATGTAGGGCATCGTCGCCACCATGCCGGTGATCGCGACCGCCAATTCAAGGCCGCGCGAATTGTAAGTACCGTGGACCACGTCGGCAGCGGTGACATGACCGTTGGCGTGCGCCGTCTTCCACAATAGCGGCATCACCGCGAACACGAAAGGATAGACGATGATGGTGTAGGGCAGCGCAAAGAAGCCATAGGCGCCGACCGCATAGACCAGCGCCGGCACCGCGATCACGGTGTAGGCGGTATAAAAATCGCCGCCGACCAGAAACCAGGTGATCCAGGTGCCGAACTGCCGTCCGCCCAATCCCCATTCATCCAGGTGCGCACTGACCGGCCCGGATTTCCAGCGCGCGGCGAAGAAACCCATCACGGTAACAAGGGCAAAGAAGAAGACAAAAATTGAAAGAGCAACCCATTCGATCTGATCGGCCATCACGGTGCCTTCGAGCGTTCCAACTTTTGCGAAATCTGCGGTGCCTCGTCGGGCGTGCGACGGCGATAGGCGAGCCAGATCAGCAGTGAAGTGATCGGCACCCATGCCAGCTGGTACCAGTAGAAGAACGGAAAACCGAGCAGCGTCGGCTCCGGGAAATTATAGAACGGCACCCACAGCAGACCGACAAAAGGCAACAGCAACAACACCCACATGGACGAACTCCGGCTCCCAGCCGGCGCGCGTGGCCGGCGTTCCACTATCGGAACTATCTAGGAGCCGATTTGTTGCGTGCCACGGCGAATTTGCCGTTACTGCAATGCGGTGATCGAGGTGCGCAGCGTATTCGGGGTAGCGCGTGGAATTCCGCCCGGCGCGACAGACCTCATCCCGGGGAGCG
>DATBYN010000401.1:0-11692 GCA_036513695.1 Bradyrhizobium sp.
ATCCGCCCAGGCGGGATCGGATGCGTCTTTCAGATAAGCCGACGTGATCACGCCTTGCGCCTTCTCCGGCCCAACCGGGTTGATGGTGGAGGAAATCGACGCAGCTCCGCTCGTGACAAAATGCATCGGTTTCCAGCCGAGCTCAAAAATCTTCCGGATCGATTGCGCGGCGAATTTCGCGGTGGTGCCTGAAATCAGTACATCCGCGTTGCCGGCGCGTAACGACACCATCTGTGAATCGATGGTGGGATCGGTGACCTCGTGCGACACCGCGGCCGCCTGGGTTTCAAATCGCGCGCCAAGCACATCGCGCAATCCGT
The DNA here is from genome assembly GCA_036513695.1 of Bradyrhizobium sp. Lineage (GTDB taxonomy): Bacteria > Pseudomonadota > Alphaproteobacteria > Rhizobiales > Xanthobacteraceae > Bradyrhizobium. The sequence goes on from DATBYN010000401.1 coordinate 321, forward strand.
GGACGAAATCCTTGCCGAGATCGTCGTTCTGAAAAAGCACCGCAAATTTTGCGTTCGGATTCTGGCTCAGCGCGTATTTGGCAAACACCTGGGCTTCGATCCGGGCGCTGGGGGCAAAACCCATGGTCCAGGGGTAGCTCTCGTAGTCGCCCCATTTGTCGCCGTTCACCGACAGGAACAGATGCGGGACCTTTGCGGCGTTGATGTATTTCACCACGGACGAATTGGGCGCGGTGCCAAGCATGTTGAACAGGAAGGCGACATTGTCGCCTTCAATCAGGCGCCGCGCCTGCTCCACGGTCTTTGCCGGATTAAAGGCGTCGTCATAGTAGATGTATTTTATCAGATGGCCGGCGATGCCGCCCGCTTCGTTGAGCATCCGAAAATAGGCTTCCTGGCATCGCGCCTGCACGCCCAGCGCCGAAACCGGTCCGCTCAGTGAAGTCGTGCTGCCTATTTTAATTTCGGTTGCGGTAACGCCGGGGGTCTCTTCGGCGTGCGAGATGCGAACGCCGGCGAGGGCTGTGATGGCAGCGGTCCCAGTGCCAGCCAGCAACGCCCGTCGGTCGAGCACGGCCATGATTTCCTCCCGCGATGTCAGCCTGTTTTGCCAAGCGTTGTTTGACCTCACCCTATGACGGGATTTGGCTGGGCGGTCTTGCGTTAACGTGCTGGTGGGTTTCGATGCTGCGGCGCAACCTTGCCATAGCCAGTCAACGCAAGCAGCCATGGCGGCCAATCCGCCATCATGCAAAACTCCGCGTGGCACGACGCAGGACGCATCTGGATTGAACAAAATCATGAGCGACAAGGCTGTTATCACCTGCGCGCTGAACGGCGTGCTGACCGATCCGAAACAGCATCACGTCCCGGTGACGCCGGAGGAAATGGCGCGCGAGGCGAAAGCGGCGTTCAACGCCGGCGCCAGCGTCATGCATATCCATCTGCGCCAGCAAGCGCCGGACAAGGGCCATTTGCCGTCATGGGAAGTCAGTGTCTCCCGCGAAATCCAGCAGGCGATCCGCGAGGCCTGCCCGGGCGTGATCATCAACCACACCACGGGCACATCAGGGCCGAATTATCAAGGCGCGCTCGATTGCGTACGCGAAACAAAGCCCGAAATGGCGGCGTGCAACGCCGGCTCGCTGAATTATCTCAAGGTAAAGGCCGACAACTCTTGGGCCTGGCCGCCGATGATGTTCGATAATTCGGTCGGGAAGGTGCAGGATTATCTCGACGTCATGAAACAAGTCGACACCATTCCCGAATTCGAATGTTTCGATGTCGGCATCGTGCGCTGCGTCGGGATGTACCGGCAGACCGGCATGTATGCCGGGCCGCTGGAATACAATTTTGTCATGGGCGTCGCCTCCGGCATGCCGGCCGATCCGGACTTGCTGCCGATCTTGCTGAAATTGAAAGCGCCGGAGGCTCACTGGCAGGTGACCGCGATCGGACGGGCCGAGATCTGGCCGCTGCATCAGCGCTGCGCGGATTTGGGCGGCCATCTGCGTACCGGGCTGGAAGATACGTTCTATCTCGCGGACCGCACCAAGGTGACGTCGAACGGGCAGTTGATCGAGGCCCTTGCCGCCTGCGCGCGGCGGGCGGGGCGGGAGATCGCGAGCCCGGCGGAAGCGCGGAAGATATTTGGGACCAGGCATTAGCGTTCGAAAGCGGCCGCGCCGTCATTGCGAGCGAAGCGAAGCAATCCATAGTGAGGCGCGAAAGATGGATTGCTTCGCTGCGCTCGCAATGACGAAATGAGGGAGGGAGCGTGATGACTGACTTGGCGGCGACCGGCGGCGTGCCGGGTCCCGGCCGCATCGGCCGGGTGGCGATCGGCGATCTCTTAAAGCGCGCGGCGGCGCGCTTTCCGGATCGGATTGCTCTCACCGACGGCGCGCGGCGCGTCACCTTCACCGAGATCGAGCGCGACGCCAATCGTTTTGCGAACTACCTGGTGGCGCGGGGCCTAAAACCCGGCGAGAAGATTTCGACCATCTGCAACAACTCGGTCGAATTCGTCAAAGCGCTGTTCGGCATTCACCGCGCCGGCCTGGTCTGGGTGCCGATCAACACCATGCTCGGCCCCGCCGACATGGATTTTATCCTCGATCATGCCGAAGTGCGTTTTGCCCTCATCGACGACAATCTGCACGCGCAAGCCGACCGGCGCGCGGCGCTGCAAAAGCTCGGCATCGATCTCATCGCGGTCGATCTTGCTGGCACGGCCGCGGCCCAGGGCCTCGAAAATTTCAACGATCTGACAAAAGACCAATCCGACGTCGAGCCCGAGATCGATTTCGGCGACCGAGATCTCGCGATGATCATCTATACGTCGGGCACCACGTCGCGCCCGAAGGGCGCGATGCATTGCCACCTCGCCGTCGTCATGGCGGTGATGAGCAACGCTATCGAGATGAAGCTCGACCGCAATGACGGCGTCACCGGGCAGTTCCCGCTGTTCCATTGCGCGGGGCACGTGTTGCTGCTGAGTTACCTCTCGGTCGGCGGACGAATGGCGCTGATGCGCGGCTTTGATCCGGTGGTTTGCATGGAAGCCATCGTGCGCGACAAGCTGACGGTCTTCGTCGGCCTGTCGCTGATGTATCAGGCGATCCTCGACCATCCGCGCCGCAAGGAATTTGACCTGTCCGGCCTCAAGACCTGCATTTACACCATGGCGCCGATGGGCCGGCCGCTGCTGGAGCGCGCGATCGCGGACATGTGTCCCAATTTCGTGCTGACCAGCGGCCAGACTGAAATGTATCCGGCCACCACGATGTCGCAGCCGGACCGGCAACTAAAACGCTTCGGCAATTACTGGGGCGAGTCTCTAATCGTGAACGAGACCGCGATCATGGACGATAACGGCAATCTGCTGCCGCGCGGCCAGCCCGGCGAACTGGTGCATCGCGGGCCGAACGTGATGATGGGCTATTACAAGGATCCGAAGGCGACCGAAGAGGCGCGCAAATTCGGCTGGCATCATACCGGCGATCTCGCCCTGGTCGACGAGCACGGCGAAGTGTTGTTCCTCGACCGCAAGAAGGACATGATCAAATCCGGCGGCGAGAATGTCGCCTCCGTCAAGATCGAGGAGACGCTGCTCGCCCATCCCGCCGTGCAAAACGCCGCCGTGGTCGGGTTGCCGCATCCACAATGGGGCGAAGCGGTATCGGCATTTGTAAAGCTAAAACCGGGCGCGTCGGCCGACGAAGCCGGGATCATCGAGCATTGCCGAAAGCATCTCGGTGGTTTCCAGGTGCCAAAACTGGTTCAAATACTCGACGAGATGCCGATGACCGCGACCGGCAAATTGCGCAAGGTCGAGCTGCGCCAGGCTTACAGCGATTACTTTGCGAAGAAGAGCGCGTGATGGTCGCGCACAATATAACCCCTCGTCATTTCCTGGCGCGAGCGAGGCGAGGGAGCCCAGAATGACAAGTTGTGTTTTGCGCATTCAAAGAATGATTTGTAATGGCCGTCATTGAAAACACCATCGCGCCTTCGGGCGACACCTACAAAGCCAACCGCGACTGCATGCTGGCGCTGATATCGCGCATGCGCGCGCTGGAAGAACGGACGCGTGCCGCGTCGGCCGTGGCAAAAGACCGTTTTCACAAGCGCGGGCAATTGCTGCCGCGTGAGCGGGTGGCGCTGGTGCTCGATCCCGGTTCGCCGTTCATCGAATTGATGACGCTTGCGGGATACATGTTCGACGTATCAGATGCCGACAAGAGCATCCCGGGCGGCGGCGCGATCGCCGGCATCGGATTTGTTTCCGGCGTCCGCTGCATGGTAAGCGCCAGCGATTCCGGCATCGATGCCGGCGCGCTACAGCCTTATGGCCTCGACAAGACGCTGCGGGTGCAGGAATTGGCGCTCGAAAATAAATTGCCTTATGTGCAGCTGGTCGAGAGCGCCGGCGCCAATCTCTTGCGTTACCGCGTCGAGGATTTTGTCAGAGGCGGCAACATCTTTCGCAACCTCGCGAGGTTGTCGGCGGCCGGATTGCCTGTCGTCACCGTCACGCATGGTTCGTCGACCGCCGGCGGCGCCTACCAGACGGGGCTCTCCGATTACATCGTGATGGTGCGCAGCCGTACCCGCGCATTTCTTGCGGGGCCGCCATTGTTAAAAGCCGCGACCGGAGAGATCGCCACCGAAGAAGAGCTCGGCGGCGCCGAGATGCACACCAGCATTTCCGGCCTCGGCGATTATCTCGCCGAGGACGACCGCGATGCGCTGCGGATCGCGCGCGACATCATGGCAAATCTGGAGTGGGACCGGCCGGGCAGCGCTTTGTCTTCGCATCGTCCGCCGCGGTATGATCCGGAAGAACTTTTGGGCATCATGCCGATGGACCACAAACGGCCGGTCGACATGCGCCAGGCGATCGCCCGCGTCATCGACGATTCCGACTTTACGGAGTTCGGTACCAATTACGGTCCGGCCACCGTGTGCGGCCACGCCCGCATCGAAGGCCAGGCGATCGGCATCATCACCAATAACGGTCCGCTCGATCCCGACGGCGCCAACAAGGCGACGCATTTTATCCAGGCGTGCTGCCAGTCGCGCACGCCGCTGCTCTATCTCAACAACACCACCGGCTACATGGTCGGAAAAGCCTACGAAGAAGCCGGCATGATCAAGCACGGCTCGAAGATGATCCAGGCTGTCACTTCAGCCACCGTGCCGCAGATCACGATCTATTGCGGCGCGTCGTTCGGCGCCGGCAATTACGGCATGTGCGGGCGCGGCTTTCATCCGCGCTTTTGTTTTTCATGGCCGAACGCCAAGACTGCCGTGATGGGCGGCGAGCAGGCTGCGGAAACCATGGCGATCGTGACCGAGGCGGCTGCGGCGCGGCGTGGCAAGCCGATCGAGAAGGCAAAACTGGACGCGATGAAGGCAGAGATCATCGGCGTGTTCGACGGCCAGATGGATGTGTTCTCGACCAGCGCGCGGGTGCTCGACGACGGCGTGATCGATCCGCGCGATACCCGCAGCGTTTTGAGCGAGGTGCTCGCGATCTGCCGTGAGGCCGAGGCGCGCAGCCCGCAGCGCATGCAGTTCTCGGTGGCGCGGCCATGAGAAATGGGTCGATGAAGGCGACCGTGTTTCACAAGATACTGATCGCCAATCGTGGCGAGATCGCGCGGCGGATCACGCGGACCGCGCGCCGCCTCGGCTATGGCGTGGTCGCGGTCTATTCCGACGCCGACCGCGAGGCGCTGCATGTGCGCGAGGCGGACGAGGCCGTCCGCATCGGCGAGGCACTGCCGGCCCAATCTTACTTGCGGATTGATGCGATCATCGCGGCTACGAAGGCAATCGGCGCCGATGCGATCCATCCCGGTTACGGTTTTCTCGCCGAGAACGAAGCGTTCGCGCGAGCCTGCCGTGACGCGGGCCTGGTGTTCATCGGTCCGTCGCCCGACGCCATCAAGGCAATGGGCAACAAGGCCGGTGCGAAAGCGATCATGCAAGCCGCCGGCGTGCCCTGCGTACCCGGCTATCAGGGGGCGGACCAAAGCGACGCCGTGATGCTGGCAGAGGCCAAAAAAATCGGCTTTCCGGTCATGATAAAAGCCATCGCCGGCGGCGGTGGGCGCGGCATGCGGCTAGTCGGGGATATGAGCGCGTTTCCCGACGCCCTGCGCAGCGCGCGATCGGAGGCGCAGAGCGCGTTCGGCGACGGCACCGTGATCCTGGAGCGCGCGATCGTCGATCCCCGCCATATCGAAATCCAGGTGTTTGGTGATCGTTACGGCAACGCCGTCCACCTCGGCGAGCGCGATTGCTCGGTGCAGCGGCGGCATCAGAAATTGATCGAGGAGGCGCCATCGCCTGTTGTGTCACCGGAGTTGCGTGCGCGGATGGGCGCCGTCGCAATGACCGCGATCAAATCGCTTCGCTATGAGGGCGCCGGTACGCTTGAATTCCTGCTCGATGGGCGCGACGAATTCTATTTCATGGAAATGAACACGCGGCTGCAGGTCGAGCATCCCGTCACCGAGGCGATCACCGGGCTTGATCTCGTCGAATTGCAGCTGCGCGTGGCGAGCGGCGAGCGGCTCGGCGTGCGGCAGGAGGATGTAAGATTCTCCGGGCATGCCATTGAAGTGCGACTATGCTCGGAGGATGCGGCACGTGATTTTGTCCCGCAATCGGGAAAAATGGCGCTGTGGCAGATGCCGGATGGAGTTCGCGTCGAACATGCGCTGCAATCGGGTTTTGAAATTCCGCCGTTTTACGATTCGATGGTCGCGAAGCTGATCAGTCACGGTGCGACCCGGGACGAGGCGCTGCGCAGGCTGATCCATGGTCTCGAACATACTGCCGCCTTCGGCGTGATGACCAACCAGACCTTTCTCGCCGCCTGCCTGCGGCATCCCGCGTTCGCGGCAGGGGAGGCGACCACCGCATTCATCGGCAAGCACCGCGACGAATTGCTGGCCCACGGTGAGGACTCGCCCGCCGACATCGCGCTCGCGGCGCTATTGCTGTATGTCACCGATCCCCATGCGCGGCCGTGGCGGCGCGGGCGGACGCTGGCGGCGACGTTTCCGCTTCCGCTTCGCATCGAAGTCGATCAGAGCATTCATGATCTCGAAATCGTGCGCGAACGCGATGGCGGCTATGTCGCAAGCCCCGATGGCGGCGAGCATCGGTTTGAGATTGACGAACTCAGTAGCGATAGCATTCGTTTCCGCGCCAACGGCTTGATGCAATCGGCAAGATTTTTTCGCGATGGCGACAGGCTTTACATCCTGCACCGCGGCGTCACGTTTGCGGTCCGCGATCTCACTTTGGCGACGCCGACCGCGGCGACTGCAACCGGCAGCGACGGCAAGGTTCGCGCCGCAATGAATGGCCGGGTGGTTGCGGTTCTGGTCAAAGCGGGTGAGCGCGTCACGGCGGGCCAGCCGGTGATGACGCTGGAAGCCATGAAGATGGAACACGTGCATGCAGCGCCGATCGCCGGCACGATTTTGGCTATCGATGTCGCGGAAGGCGAGCAGGTGACGACGGGAAGAGTTGTTGTTGAGATCGAGGCGGATGCATCGACAGATGTCGTCCCGGCCTTGAGCCCGGACCCATAGCCACCGATGTTTGTGTGGTGGCAAGCTGGGGTCACAGCCCAGCGTACAACTAGCATCGGTGGTTATGGGCCCCGGCGTTCGCCCGGGCGACGATGGATTTCAGGCGGGCCGTCCCGTCCCCTCATTCAGCCAGCATGCCACCTGATGCTGCGCACCCACGTCAGCCAATTTCGGCGGCTCAACCCTGCAGCGCTCCATCGCATACCGGCACCGCGTATGAAACGCGCAGCCGGAGGGCGGATTGATCGGGCTCGGCACGTCGCCATCGATCAGTGGCGTGAGCCGCTTCGTCCTGGGATTCGCAACGGGCACCGAGGCGAGCAGCGCCTGGGTATAGGGATGGCGCGGGTTGGCGAACAGCTCGTGCTTCTCCGCGATCTCGACGATGCGCCCGAGATACATCACCGCGACGCGGTGGCTGATATGGGCGACGACGGCGAGATCGTGCGCGATGAACAAATACGAAAAATCGTGCTTGCGCTGCAGGTCGATCAGAAGATTTATCACCTGGGCCTGGATCGACACGTCCAGCGCCGACACGGGCTCGTCGCACACGATCAAGCTCGGCCCGAGCGACAGCGCGCGCGCAATACAGATGCGCTGGCGCTGGCCGCCGGAGAATTGATGCGGGTAGTTCTGCATCTGGTCCGGCCGCAGCCCTACCTGCTCGAACAGTTCGGCGACCCGCTCGCGCTTAGCGTTGCCCGTGGCCAGGCCATGAACGATCAGCGGCTCGCCCACGGTATCGCCGGCGGTCATGCGCGGATTGAGCGAAGCAAATGGGTCCTGGAACACGATCTGCATCGAGCGCCGATGCGGGCGCAACTCCGCCTTGCCAAGATGAGTAATATCGAGGCCATTGAGGCGGATACTACCTCCGGTCGGCTCGACGAGACGAAGGATGCTGCGCGCGACCGTCGATTTGCCGCAGCCGGACTCGCCGACCAGCCCAAGCGTTTCTCCGACACCAACTGCAAAACTGACGCCATCCACGGCATGCACGGTGCCGACCTTGCGGCGCAGGATGCCGCTTCGCACCGGATAATGCTTTTGCAGGTCCGATATTTCGAGCAAGACGCGCGTCTCCGTCATGGCACGGCCGCGATTTCTGCGGCGCGCCAGCAGGCCGCCCAATGATCGACGCCAAAATTTTCGAGCGGCGGATATTCCTCGCGGCAGCGTGCGATCGCGAACTCGCATCGCGGCGCGAATGCGCAGCCTTTCGGCAACCGCGTCAAGGACGGTACCATGCCGGGAATCTCGACCAGCCGCACGTCGGCATTGCCGCCAAGCGAAGGCACCGCCGGGATCGAGGCCATCAGGCCGCGAGTGTAGGGATGCCTTGGGTTGGCGAACAAGGCCTCGACGTCGGCCTCCTCGACCTTCTTGCCGGCATACATCACGATGACGCGCTGCGCGGTTTGCGCGACCACGCCGAGGTCGTGGGTGATCAGGATCAGCGCCATCCCGAGCTCTTGCTGCAGCTCGAGCACCAGCGCCAGGATTTGCGCCTGGATCGTGACATCGAGCGCGGTGGTCGGTTCGTCCGCGATCAGCAGCGCCGGCCGGCAGGCCAGCGCCATCGCGATCATCGCGCGCTGGCGCATGCCGCCCGAGAGCTGGTGCGGATATTCCAGCGCCCGCCGCTCAGGTTCGGGGATCCGTACCAAGCGTAGCATTTCGACGGCCTGATCCCATGCTTGCTTTGCCGTCATCGGCCGATGCAGCCGGACGGCCTCCGTGATCTGGTCGCCGATCCGCATCACCGGATTAAGCGAGGTCATCGGCTCCTGAAAGATCATCGAAATGCGATTTCCCCTGACCTCGCGCATCTTGTCTTCGTCGAGCCCGAGCAGGTCGCTGCCTTCGAGCATGATCGAGCCGCCGACGATCTTGCCCGGAGGGTTCGGCACCAGCCGCATGATCGAAAGCGCGGTGACGCTCTTGCCGCAACCGGATTCGCCGACGATGGCAAGCGTCTCACCGCGACGAACATGAAACGAGACGTCGTCGACGGCCCTGAACAGGCCCGAGTTCGTGAAGAACACAGTCTGCAGGCCCTTCACGTCGAGCACCATCGCTTCCGTTTGCGCCTCGCTCATCAGCCGCGCTGCCTCGGGTCGAGGATGTCGCGGAGCGCGTCGCCGAACAGATTGGTGCCGAACACCGCAAGGCTGATCGCCATCCCAGGAAAAATCACCAGCCATGGCGCGGTGCGGACATATTCGGCCGCCGATTCCGAGAGCATGCGCCCCCATGACGGATACGGCTCGGGAATGCCGAGGCCGAGGAACGACAATGAGGCCTCGGTCAGGATGGTCGAGCCGAGCTGTGCGGTGGCCAGCACGATCAAGGGTGCCAGCGTATTGGGCAGCACATGGCGCAGCGCAATCCGCATCTCGCTCATGCCGATCGATTTCGCCGCCTCGACAAACGGCAATTCGCGCAGTGCCAGCGTATTGGCGCGGATGACGCGGGCAACCGTCGGGATCAGGGGAATAGCGATCGCGAGGATCACATTCGGAAGCGACGGCCCCAGCGCCGCGGTCATCACAAGTGCGAGCACCAACAGCGGTAAAGCCTGCAAGATATCGGTAATGCGCTGGAACACCAGATCGACCCAGCCGGACAGATAACCCGAGGCGAGGCCGATCATCACGCCGATCGAGGAGCCGAGCGCGGTCGAGCCAATGCCGACGGCGAGCGAAATGCGTGCGCCATGGACGATCCGGCTCCAGACGTCGCGGCCAAAGGAATCCGTCCCCATCCAGTGGCGCGCATCGGGACGCAGCAGCGCATGCGCGGAATCAACCGACAGCGGATCGTAGCGGCAGATAAGGTCGGCCGACAGCGCCGCCCATACGAATATCACCATGATGCAGAGCCCGATCGCGCCGAGCATGTGACGCTGCGCCAAAAAAACCAGCCGGCGCCAGCCATGCGTCGCGTCGGCGCCGGCGCGCTTCAATTCGCTGTCGTAGTTGATCGCGTCCAAGCCGGCCCCCTAATCGGTGTAGCGGATACGCGGGTCGAGCGCCGCGTAGAGCATGTCGACCGTGAAGTTCGCGAACACGACGACGACGGCGATGAACATCACGATGTTCTGCACGATCGGATAATCGCGCCAGCGCAGCGCCTCGACCAGGAAGCGGGCGACGCCGGGGATGTTGAACACGGTTTCGGTGACGATCAAGCCGCCGATCAAAAACGCCGCCTCGATGCCGATCACGGTGATGACCGGCAAAATCGCGTTCTTCAGCGCATGGCGAAAGTTGACGGTCGCCTCGGACGCGCCCTTGGCCCGCGCAGTGCGAATAAAATCCTGCCGCAGGATCTCGAGCATCGAGGAGCGCGTGATCCGCATCGTCAGCGCGGCGCTACGAAAACCGACGGCCATCGCCGGAACGCAATAGATCGCCAACGCCTCGGTCCAGGTTTTGGGATTGGGATTGAAGATCGGCATCGATCCGAACAGCGAGACCGACGCCATCAGGATCAAAAGCCCGAGCCAGAACGAGGGTAGTGACAACCCGCTCAGGCTGACGACGCGCAAGGCATAGTCGAGCCGCGTGCCTTGCTTGACCGCGCTGATGACACCCAAGGGAATGCCGATCGAGGCGGAGAACATCAGCGCAAGGCCAGCCAGCCGCGCGGTGATCGGAATCCGCGGCAGGATTTCATCGAGCGCCGGCTTTTCGGAAACATAGGAATAGCCGAGGTCGCCGTGGACGAGCCCGCCGATCCAATGCAGATATTGCACGACGATCGGCTGATCGAGCCCGAGGTCGCGCTCGAGATTGGCCTTCTCCGCCGGATCGACATATCCTGCCGCTGCGAACAGGATATCGACAATGTTGCCGGGCACGACGCGCAGCAGCACGAAGATGATGACCGAGATCCCGAACAGGGTCACCAGCATCAGAACGAGGCGTCGCACGATATAAGCAAACACCTGGCTACTCTCCTGGCTGTCTGTCGGGCTCTGAACGCTAGAGCATGATCCGGAAAAGTGGGTACCGGTTTTCCCTCGCGACAAACGCGAAGCGTTTGCGCGGAGATCATGCTCAAACAAAAAGATAGAGCGGGATGACGATTCGAAGAAAAGTCATCACGCTCTAGCTAGCCGGCTACTTGTCCAGCCACACATCCTCGTAGCGATAGCCGTTATAAGAGCTGTTCACCATGATGGTGACGCCCCTGACATAAGGCTGCCAGCACGTGCCTCCGCGGCCGTGGAAGATGATCGGACGGGCGACGTCT
>DATBYN010000402.1:0-3210 GCA_036513695.1 Bradyrhizobium sp.
CGACTTGCATGTGTTAAGCCTGCCGCCAGCGTTCGCTCTGAGCCAGGATCAAACTCTCAAGTTGGACTTGAAACTTTAAACCGGCTGATCACAACGTTTGACGAGGTCCCACCATATTTATTGAACGCGATTCACATCGCGGACAACGATGGTGTAACCTATATAAACGTGTACCGCCGAAGTCTTTCGTCCAGCCTCGACCCTTGAAAACCTAAGCTCTCAAGTATTCGAGACTCGCAAGGACTCCGCCGTCCACGTTTCTCTTTCTTCATCTTCACTTGTCAAACAGCCCGGAACCCGAAGGCCCCATCCCGTCGCCGGGAAATTCCGATCCCTCCCCTTGAGGAAGGCTCGCGAAGCACTCATTCGACGGCAAATGACAACCGATTGGGATCGGCTGTTGATTCACTCATCTTAGTGAGGAGCTTCACGGGCACGAAAACATGCTTTGGCCAAGGGCCAAAGCAGCGCCGCGCTCAGTGGCCGGGTTATAAGCCCGCCCGATCGGCGTTGTCAACGGTTGTTGTCAACAAATCGTCGCATCAAGCAGGAGAATCTTGTACCGCGCAGAAGTCTCGATCTTTAGGGACTTTGCGCCGTACTTGAGCCACAATCCTGCGACGTTCTGACTGCATATGGGTATTGAATCGCCGGGTGCCAGTGGGGGCTGCCGGGGTTCGTATACTAGGGGATCGGCGATCATCCATGGACCCGTCGCCTGTCCTTTGCGGCCGAGAAACATCGAGAGATCGATCTGCAGACCATTGTTGTTCGTGATTCCGGCCAGTCTTTTGGTGTCTGATTCCCGAACATCCATATGGCGCGATGTGCTTCCGGATCGCCCCTTAAAACGGGGCGAAAACGGGTGCAGCAGGACTGAAGATCTCGTCGAATGTTGATGGAATTTGGGGGGACGGTGGGTTGAACCAAAGGGCGTCACGCGGGGGCGGCTACGGGCGTGATACCGGGATCATCGATCTCGGCCACGAGCCGCCGCTTTCCGTCGATGGCTCGGAAGCCGCGGTGATCGATCGCCGTCGCGTCTCCGTGCAATGGTTTTCGGGAACCATCCTGACCGGCCTGTGCGGCGCAGCCTTGATCGGCGGCGCCGTTTTTGCGTCGCTCGACGGCGAAATGACCTTTGCCAAAATGCCGGAACGGGTCGAGGGCGCGCTGCGCGGGGCGTTCGGCGCCAACGACAAGACCGCGAGCCTGCGCAAGGGCGATCGCCTGCCGCCGCCCGGGGAAGCGACCGCCGCGCGCAATGTGGTGCGGGTCTCCACCGCCACCCGCGTCGGCAACCGCGACGTGATGCGGGTACGGCCGTTCGTCCGCATCGCCGGCAACCTGTCGATGACGACCAGCGATCTCTCGGCAAAAATCCCGCCTTTCAACGCCCAGCGCATGCTGAGCGACGTCGGTTCGCCGGCACCGGCAGCTGCCGACGGTCCGAACGCCGCAGATGCTGCGGAACCCGATGCCGAGGTCTCGTTCGTTACCAAGGACTTGGCCCCGATCCTGCCGAAAGCAAAACTCGCCGCGGTGGTTGCGCTCGACGAGGTCTTGATGCGTGTGCGCGACGCCTCGAACTGGCACGGCAACGGCAGCGGCGTGCGCTACGCCGCGCTCGCCAATGCTACGGCCGACGCCAGCGGCACGCAGTCCGACCTCAAAATGGCTTATGCCACTGAAGGCAGCGTCGCCGATCCCTATGCCGGCTTTGAGACGAGGGTGGTTCCGGAGAACGTCACGCTGTTGGCGAAGACCAAGGACCAGGCTACCGGCGGCAATCCGTCCGGCGAACGCGTCCACATGGTCAAGAAGGGCGATACCGTCACCTCGGTGTTGCGCGATCAGGGCGCGACGCCCGAGGAAGCGAAAGCAATCGCGGCAACGCTCGGCGCCCGCGGCCGCGACGGCGGCCTAAAGGAAGGCGAGAAGCTGCGGATCCTGATGGCGCCGGCGGGTCCGGGCCAGCGGCTGCAGCCCTACCGGGTGGTCGTCGCCAACGATACCGCGGTCGAAGCGGTCGCCGCGCTGTCGGACCTCGGCAAATATGTCGCGGTCGACGTGCAGAGCATGAACACCGTCACCGAGACCGCCGACAACAGCGACGACGAAGATGATGACGGCTCGGGCGTGCGGCTCTATCAAAGCATTTACGAAACCGCGCTGCGCAACAAGGTGCCGGCGGGCGTCATCGAGGACATGGTCCGCATCTATTCCTATGACGTCGACTTCCAGCGCAAGGTACAGCCCGGCGATTCCTTCGACGTGTTCTATGCCGGTGAAGACGAAGGCACGAACGTTACCGAGAAACCCGAGGTGCTGTTCGCCTCGCTCACGGTCGGCGGCGAGACCAAGAAATACTATCGCTTCCAGACCCCCGACGATGCGGTGATCGACTATTACGACGAGACCGGCAAGAGCGCGAAGAAGTTCCTGGTACGCAAACCCGTCAACAACGCGATCATGCGCTCCGGCTTCGGCATCCGCCGCCATCCGATCCTCGGCTACGTCAAGATGCACACCGGCGTCGACTGGGCCACCCCCTACGGCACGCCGATTTTCGCCTCCGGCAACGGCGTCGTCGAGAAAGCCGAATGGGAAGGCGGTTACGGCAAATATGTCCGCATCAAGCACAACAACGGATACGAGACCGCCTACGGGCACATGTCGGCCTTTGCCAAGGGCATGGAGCCCGGCAAACGGGTGCGGCAGGGCCAGGTGATCGGCTTCGTCGGTTCCACCGGACAATCGACCGGCGCCCACGTCCATTACGAAATCCTGGTCAACGGCCGCTTCGTCGATCCGATGCGCATCAAATTGCCGCGCGGGCGCTCACTCGAGGGACCGCTGCTGACGGGCTTCGAGAAGGAACGCGATCGTCTCGATGCGATGATGAACAATCGCGGCGGGGCGGCGCGCATCTCCGACGCCACCGGCAGCGCGGGCGTTCGGCAAATCACCAACCGCTGATATTGGCGCGCTAAATTTTCCCGCAAGCCTAAGCTGACCGCCGCTCTCCGTTTGCGTGTCATTGCCATGACGGCAAATGCTGCGGCGCCCCCTTTTAAGATTCGTTTGCCAAACTGCGCCGGCGTCGGGTCATCCGGCACGATCTACTTCTCGTCCGACATCGAGAATTCGGTCTACAAGATCGTGAAGAAATAGACGCCAGACATTCGCGAGGCATCCGACGCTCCGTCG
>DATBYN010000403.1:0-33065 GCA_036513695.1 Bradyrhizobium sp.
CACGGCAAAACAAGCGCTAAACGATCCTGATCGACATGTCGGGCAAACCCTGAAGTTTGCACAAGAGCACGTCGCCTTTCACGACCGGGCCAACATTTTCCGGCGTGCCGGAATAGATGATGTCGCCGGCCTTCAGCTCGAACGCTTCCGACAATTTCGCGATCTGCTCGGCGACACTCCAGATCATCTTCTCGAGGTCCGAATTCTGCCGTACCACGCCATTGACGGCGAGCGAGATCGCGGCCTTGGCGAGATGCCCGACTTTGGGCACCGGATGGATCGGGCCGAGGACTGCGGCATGATCAAAACTCTTGCCGATTTCCCACGGTTTCTTTTCCGCTGCCATGCCGTTCTGCAGGTCGCGCCGCGTCATGTCGAGCCCGAGCGCATAGCCATAGACATGATCGAGCGCCTTTTCCGCAGGGATGTTGGTGCCGCCTGATTTCAAGGCTGCGACCAGCTCGACCTCATGGTGATAATTCTTCGTCAGCAACGGATAGGGATGATCGGCGACCTCCCCGATCGCAACATTCTGGATCGCATCGGTCGGCTTCTGGAAGAAGAACGGCGGCTCCCGGTTCGGGTCGGAGCCGCGCTCGATCGCATGCGCCGCGTAATTGCGTCCGATGCAGTAGATGCGGCGGACCTGGAACACATCCGTCTCGCCAACGATCGGAATTATCGTTGCGGGTATCGGGAAGATTGGCTTGGGCCCTGGCTGCGCGCTGGCCGGGCTCATGTCGGTGATCGCGACAGCAACGGTGGCGCCCGCGGCTGCCGCGAGCAGATCGCGCCGAGAGGAATTTTTCATGGCGATTTCTCCTGAACGGACGCTCCGCACGCGTTTGCGCGGGGAGCCTAACTGAATTGCAGAGATCAGTGAGCCAGCGGGTCGGGACGCATCTGCACCTTGAACACTTTCGGATAAGCCTCCGTCCCGCCCTCACTGTGGAAGTTCGCGCGGGTGCCGGAAGTGGTCCAGATGCCGCGACCTTTCCAGCCGGCCGAGGGGTCGTCGATCCGGCCGTCGACATTCTTGGTGAAGAAGCCGAGCGGGTAAGGCATCCGCATTGTGACGAATTCGCCGTTGACCAAGGCGAGCAGCGACTCGCCGCCGTTGGCGCAGGCGATTGGCACATTGGCGCCGAGGCCGAGGATGTTGTAGCGGTCGACCCAGACGTAATAGGCATGGTTGGCGCTGCCCTTGGGATCCAGGCCCTTGAATTGCGGACCGGGCAATCGATAGAGCCTCCAGCCTTCTGGGCACTGCTTGCCTTCCGCCGTGGTCGGCCCATTGAGCTGTCCTTTGCACAGCTTGCGATCGAAGCTCGCCAGATGACCGCTCGAGAGCACCGTCCAGACCAGACCGTCCAGTCCGAGATCAATGCCGCGCGGACCAAAGGCACCTTCCGGCGGCTGATACACTTCCGATAACGCGGTGTTGGCCGGATCGGCGCCGGGCACCACGCGGACGATATAGCCGGGCTGATCGATCCGCGAGAAACCGCGGTCCATCGCCTGGCCCCAGATCGAATCGTCGACCGGGCTCGGCATAATGCCGTAGAACGACGCCGCGATCCGCTTGTCCTTGTTCGGATCGAGCGGATCCTTCGGTTCGACATAGGCATCGCGCTTGCCGTTGCCGTTGGTGTCGATCACGAGAGGCGTCCAGCCCTGAGACGCCACGCCATCGTGCGTTTCACGGAACTGTTTTGTATTAAGCCAACCGACCACGCCGCCGCCGAGGCCGGGCCCGCCGGCGCTCATCCACAACGTATCGTTGGGATCGTGGGCGAAGTAAAGATGATGGGTGCTGAAACAGGTGTTGATCAGATCCCATTTTCCGGTCGCGGGGTCGAAGCGCGACAATTGCCGCAGCGACGTCGCCTGTGGGAAAACCTTCGCGGACGGATGGCTTGAGCCCTGCTTGCAGTAGTCCGGATTTTCCGGCGGCCGCAGCCGCGCGGTGAACCAGACCTTGCCCTCTTCATCCAGGATCACGTTGTGAATGCTGGTGTGACCGTCCCAGATCGCCTCGTCTCCCCAATAGGCCGATGGTCCGCGCCCGGCGTCCTCCGACGACGGCGTCTTCGGATCGAGATAGGGCTCCTTGATCGTTGACGCGATATTCTTGACCGGGTCGAGGGTCGGAATCAGATCGGTGCTTTCCTCCGGCGAGCCGTAGATCAGGCCGTTGGCATTGAGCGTCGGGTTGCGCTTGTCGGTCGAGATCGCGTCGTGCTGGTAGTGCTTGGGCGAAGCCCAGTCCCACATCGTGTACACGACGTTGCGTTCGATGCCCTTCGGCCGCTCGGGCTTGTCGAACGGCAATTCGCCCGCTGCAATGCGATCGGTCCATTTCGAGAACAGCGAATAGACTTTTTCCGGCCCCATGCTGCCCAGCGCCACCGCCATATATTCCATGGCTTGACCGGCCTGCGTGCGCAGCGCCCACGCCGTGTGCGAATCGTTACCGTCCATGAACGTCTTCGGCACTTCGCGGATGCCGCGTGAGCCGAGCGCATGGCACGACTGGCACATGTTCTTGACCGTATCCACCCATTGAGCCTGGCTCTTCATGGTGTCCGGCATCTTGTTGCCCTTGTCGCCAGTTCCGGGAAATTCCGAAGGCGCCGGAATATCGAGCATCGAATACCAATACATGCCGGGATAGATCTGAGCCGCTGCTGCAGGCGTTGCCGCGGGCGCGGCCTTGAAGTTGAGCAGCTTGCCGGGGCGAGCGTCGACCTGCGCCGTGTCCTGCAGGCCATAGCCGCGAACCCAGACCTTGTAATTCGCATCCGGAAGATCGGGGATGACGAAGCGGCCCTGATCGTCGGTCACGACGACCTTGGCATATTTGGTCGGAAGATCCTTTGTCTCGGCAATAACCCACACGCCCGCTTCGGGGCCCTTGTCACCAGTCACCTGCCCGCCGATATCGTGCGCAGACAAGTCGATGCTTGCCGCGGTGGATGCGCTGACCTGCAGCAGGGCGGCAACCCCGAGGCATCCGGCGACGATCTGCTTCAATTTCATATTTTCCCCTTTTCAGCATGTGGCATGGCTTGCACCATCTTACGCCGCTTTATTGTCAAGCAATCTGACGAATAGTCGATCTTCATGAACAACTTGTCTTAGGTCCGGGATCAGGTTGTGAATAGCGGACGCAACACGCGCATATCATCTACCCGTTCCAGATCGTTGATCTGATCGACCAGCTTTTTCGTCCTTTCGTAGCCAAGGACGGCTCACCCGGGAGCGTCGAGGCCAACGACGCCGTCGATCAGATTGAGGCCGAGCAGGAATTCGGAGCTGAGGTGAGCACGCACCACGGGCTCGACGACAGTGCCGCGCGCCAACAAGGCCGCCTCCTCGCGACGCGCCGCAACTGCCTGCGCGATCGATACCGCCTCGAACGTGAACGCGGTTCCCGGCCGCGCCTGGGCCAGCTTCCCGAGATCAGGGCCAATGACGGTTGCAATCTTCGGATAACCGCCGGTTGATTGACGATCGGCCATCAGAACGATCGGACGGCCGTCACCCGGCACCTGGATCGCACCCATGGCGATCCCGTCGGACACGATGTTGTAGCCACGCGCGTGCGTCAGTCGGGGTCCTTCGAGAAAATACGCCATGCGATCATGCTTGGCGGAGACGGACCAGGGCCCGGCCAGAAATGCGGCGATCTGGTCGTCGGCGAAGTAGTCGTGTTGAGGACCGAGGACCACGCGAATGGTTTTGAGAGGGCGGTCGAGCCAAGGCGCCACGATGGCGCTCAGCGACGGCTTCGGCAATCCGGACCGTTCGATGCCGAGACGGTCGCCCGCTTCTATCGCGCAGCCGTTAACGCCCCCAAACCCGGTACGCGTGTGGGTGGCGTGAGAGCCGAGCACCTTTGGCACGATGAGGCGACCCGCCACCGCAAGATAACACCAGGAGCCGCTGCGCCCGGCGCGAATCTTCAGCACAGCGCCCTCATCCAGATTGAGAACCACCGCAGGCGGCAGCGGCCTGCCGTCGAGGCTGAGCGCGAACTCGCCGCCGGCGACGGCGACACCGAGCGTTCCGGATTCGGCGGTCACTTCGATACCTCCCACGGAAACCTCAAGCACCGTCGAACCCGCTTGATTGCCGACAGCAAGATTTGCCGTGGCATGCGCCAGCGGATCCATTGGGCCCGCGGCGGTGACGCCATAACGCAGATAGCCGTGCCGACCGGCATCCTGCAGCGTCGCGCCCGGCCCGGCCGACAAGACGCGAACAATCGCTTCGGACGCGGCAGCCATCATGCGGCACTTTTGCGGGCAACGATCTCGCCGCTTGTCGCTCGCTGCTCCAGATCACGGAAGGTCGCCACATCGATCGGATCGAACCGCAGGTTGTCGCCGGCTTGGATCAGAAAGGCGTCCTTGCGCTCCGCCGCGTAGAGCCGCTCCGGTGTCCGGCCGATCACGTACCAGCCCGTCGGCATCGCGAACGGTGCAACAACGCAGAGCCCGCCGCCGATCAAAACCGCGCCGGGCGGATGCGGCGGCCTCGGAGCCGGACGGCGCGAGATGACGAGCGCCTCCGGCACACCGCCGAGGTAAGGTTGGCCCGGTGCGAAGCCACACATGTAAACGCGATATGTCGCCTTCGCGTGCAATGCGACCGCTTCGTCCTGGGTGAGGCCGAGAATCCGCGCCGCCTCGTCGAGATCTTCGGCCAGCGCCGGATCATAGCAACAGGGCAATGTCCAGGTCGCGGCCTTGCCCCGCCATTCGGCAACGGCTGCCGTCTTTCGGCGCACAATGGCGACAAGCGTATCCCTGTCGATATGCAAGGGATCATAGTGGATCATGAGTGAGCGATAGGTCGGCACGAACTCGCGTGTTCCCGCGGGAGGATCGGCACGCAACGCCGCATCGATCGCGAGCACCCTGTCGTTGATCGCGGGATCGACGCTGTCGCCGAATTCGACGACGAGCGCAGCCTCCCCCGCATCGAGAAAGTGCGGAGCGGACATGGCAGACGCTGGGCCCGGATCGACCTTCAGTGTCATGTCGCGATTGGCCTGAACGGCTTCAGAACGATACCGGCTTGCTCCAATCGCTCGCGCACACGGCTGGCGGTCGCAACCGCATGGTCGGAATCGCCATGGACGCAGATCGAACGGATCGGTGTCGGCAAATGCTTGCCGCCCGCAGTGATCACCGCTCCCGCTTCGACCATTTCCAGCACGCGCGCGGCGGCCTCCTCCGCGCCTTCGATCATGGCGCCGGGCTGACTGCGCGGGATCAATTGCCCGGTTTCGGTGTAGCCGCGATCGGCATAGATCTCCTGATGGGTTTCAAGCCCGGCGGCTTCACCGGCGGCGACCAGCTCCGTCAACGCGTTGGCCAGCAACGCCAGGCCGGGGTCGACCGCGCGCACCGCACGCGCCACCGCGTCGGCAACGCCGCGTTCTTCGCAGGCGATGTTGCCGAGCGCCCCGTGGGTCTTCACGTAGGTGACGCGATGCCCAGCGTAAGCGGCAAGCGCGGTAGCGGCACCGATCTGATAGGCGACGAGCCGTTCGATCTCTCCGTTCGAGAACGGGAGGCGGCGACGCCCGAAGCCCCATAGATCGGGGAACCCGGGATGGGCGCCGACCGCGACGCCGCGCTCACGGGCGATGGCAAAGGTCCGCGCCATCACCTCGGGATCACCGGCATGCAGCCCGCACGCCACGTTGGCAGAGGTGACGATGGAGAGCATGGCGTCATCGTCACCGCAGCGATAAGTCCCAAAACCCTCGCCAAGATCGGAATTGAGATCGACGGATGGCATTGTCGCCTCCTTAAGCATTCATAGGCCAGAGCGGTTCGGCAAGCGCCACCGCGGCGGGAAAGATCGTGACAAATGTGCCACCGATATACTGGACCAGCACGGGATCGGCGTCGATGGCAGCTATGCGAACAGTCGCCGCGTCCAGGACTGGCGCCGCGAGCACGTCACCATTATCGAGGCGATTCGCAACCGGCGATCTGAGCCAGGCTTCCGCCAAAAATGCGCCTGCATCTCGAACACGCATTGGCAACGACACCAGGTGCGCAAAAAGATGGAAGCTGACGACCCGGTCGCCTCGCAAGGCGACCGCACTCCCGTGCGGTCGCGAAATTGAGGCCGTTTAATCGGTCACTTCAGGAGATCGCTAACCGGAATCGCTTTGGATATGGTCCACTCGTCAACAACGCCGGGCTTGCCCTTCTCCGTGTCGACGATCAGATAGCGCCCGCGGTTCTGATGATGGATCTCGCTCGTGAAGGTGCGAGGACCAAACAGCGTCGGCTCATCCTTCATTTTCTCCAGTTCGGCCGTCACCGAGGCGGCGTCGGTCGAACCTGCACGTTGAACGGCCTTTGCCCAGACATCAATCAGAACATAGCCCGGGTAAACATACTGACTGGACGGAGGCCCGCCCGTGACTTCGGCGTATTTCTTGTTGAACTCGCTCACCTTCGGATTCGGATCGTCGCCATAGATCGAGCCCTGCACAGGAACGAAGAAGTTCGAGAGGTCCGGCACCGCATTCAACCAATAGCTGCCATCGACGCCTGATCCGTTCACAATCATTGATGTGATGCCGGCGGCACGGATCTGCTTGATGGCGCTGACAACCCCGGGCATCATTGAACAGAGCATGATCACATCAGGCGCCTTGGGCAGGCTCTTGATGCGCGTGATCTGCGAGGCGATCGAGGTATCTTCGTTCTTGAAGGTATCGCTGCCCACCAGCTTGGCATCCTTCAATTTCGGCAGCATATAATCGAACCCGTCGCAGATGCCCTTGTTGTATTCGGTCCAGGTATCGAGCAACCGATAGTAATCGCGGGCGTTCTTTTTTGTGTAAGACCATTCCGCCATCGTGGCGCCCTGTACGGCGGCGAGGACCGAGGCCGAAAACGAATTCGGACCAACACCCTGTATGCCGGCCTTGATCGACTCGGCACAGAGGAAGAACGAGACTTTTCCCGCCGCCTGCGCGGCAAGCGCCGCTGGCGCGCCGAAGTCGTAATCGCAAGAGACGATCACGAGGTCCGCGCCCTTGTCGATGACTTCGAGGCCAGCCTTGGCGCCTTCGGCGCGATCCGTCTTGGTGTCTACGGCCACGACCTTGATCTGGCGCCCAAGAAGACCACCGGCCTTGTTGATCTCGTCGATCCGGATCATCGCGGCATCCTGCGCCGGCTTGTCATAGGCTTGCATGAACCCCGAGCTTGCCGTCGCAAAGCCAACGACGATGTCGGCAGCGTGAGCGGCGATCGACGAGCCCAGAAAGGCGCTCGCTATCGAAAGTATTTTCAATCCTGTCCTAATTCGCATTCTACTCTCCCAATTTTGAACCCAGTTTTCCACTTCTCCGCGAACCCGCAACCGGAAACCTATCCGTCACGTGCCTTCGGAATCCGTTCCAGTGCCAGTTTCGCCAGCTGATCTCTTGGTTGCCCATGAGGCCGGCAGGACGAAAGATGAGGATCGCAACCGTGACGACCCCGATCGCGATCTCCTGCGTGCCGTTCGGAAGGGCCAGCGTGACACCGCCGAGATCGACGCCCTTCTCGAACCAGCGCAATATCTGGATGATCGACGAGATGACGACGACCCCGATCACCGCCCCCGACAGGCTGTTCATGCCGCCGACCACCAGCATCGAAAGCGCCACGAATGTCAGGCCGAGGTAGAAGGCGTCCGGGTTAACCACGCCGAGAAAATGCGCGTAAAGAGAGCCGCAAAGTCCGATGACCGCGGCGCTGACTACGAAGGCGATCAGCCGCTCCCGCTCGATATTGACACCTGATGCAGCCGCCGCAATCGCCTCGTCGCGTGCGGCGCGAAGCGCGAGGCCCGAGGACGACGCCGCATAGAGCCAGGCCACGACGATTGCGATCACTGTCCCGGCAAAAGACAGCCATATGCCGGTATACATCGGAATTCCGACGATCGAACTGGTCGCTCCCGTCACCGTTTCCCAGTTCGAATAGACGGTGTTGATGACTGCCAGCATGGCGAAGGTCGCGATGCTGGCGGCTATCCCCGACAGCCGCATCAGAATGCGTCCGACGATGAGGGCAAACAACGCCGCAAGAAGCGCCGACAGTATTGCCGATGGCAGGAACGAAAGTTGGTGGTCCTTGATGAAAAACGGCAGACCGCGTAGCGAGAATTTTTTCATCATGGGCGGTATCGTGAACCAGGCCGTGGCGTAGGCTCCAATGCACATGAAGCCGATATGCCCGAAACTGATGATGCCGGAATTGCCGATAAAAATGTAAAGGCCGACCACCAGCATTACGCGAATGAACATTTCGACGATGGTGCGGCTGAAGGGACCGGAACCGATGAATTGCGTGGATATTGCGACGGCGAGCAGCATCACGATCAGAAGGATCGGCGTCGACGCGGTTCGATAGAAAATGGAACTGCGCATCAACGCTTAGATCCTTTGTTTGTTTGAGCTGGGCGCGAACAAGCCTTGCGGGCGCCAGATCAGCAAGACGATGACGGCCCCATAAACGAAGGCGTCCCGGAAAGGGCGGGCATCGAGCGGCAACACCACCTGCATCACGACGCTCGCGGCCCCAATCAGATAGCCGGCCAGAACGGCGCCCGTGAGACTGCCAAGTCCGCCAATCACGGTTGCGATGAAAGCAACCAGCATGACGGACACGCCCATCTGGATGTCGGCCGTTCCGGTCTGGTTCACAAGGATAAGTCCGACGGCTGCGGCGAGCGCGCCGCTAATCGCGAACGCGAGCCTGATCACCCGATTTGCGCGTACGCCGAGCATCCGCGCCATGGTGAAATTCTCCGCGGCGGCCCGCATATCAAGGCCGTAGCGGGTGCGACGCAGGAACGCGGTCAGCGCGACCAGAATTGCGATGGTGATCACAATGGTGATCAGTTGCAGGAGCGGAATTCGCGCTCCGAATATTTCAACGGGTAGGCTCAAGGCCGGCCAAAGATTGATCGATTTTGGCCGGCTGGAGAACAGCAGGAGCAAGACATGCTGAATAACGAATCCGACGGCGAAGGACGCAATCATCATGGTGGCCGGATTGGCGTTGCGAAACCGGCGAAACACCAGCATTTCGGAGATCACTGAAATTCCCGCGCCGAATGCCAGCACGACGGGGACCAGCACGAACCAGGGTAAATTGCCGATGAAGACGATTGCCGCCGCATTGATCGACGGCCATAGCAGCGCGAAGACGCAGAATGCGATGTAGTCTCCTTGCGCGAAGTTCACGAGCCGCATGACGCCGAAGATCAGCGCGATGCCGAGCGCGCAGATCGCATAGAGACTGCCGAGGCTCAGCGCATCAAAGACGATCTGAAGCAGCGCTGTCATCTGCTCAGGTCTCCTCATAGCCGAAATAGGCCTTGGTCAGGGAGTGATCGCTTGCGAGGACGCGGGCGTCGCCCTGGAGGATGATTTCGCCTGACCGCATCAGTATCATTCGTCCGCCGCTGAGCAGTGCGCGGGTCGAACTCTGTTCGACAATCAAGAGCGTCAGCCCTCGCTGGTCGCGCAGCTTCAGAAGCGTTTCGTAAACCTGATCGATGATCTTTGGCGCGAGGCCAAGCGACGGCTCATCGATGGCGAGCAGGCGCGGTCGGGTCATCAGGGCGCGGGCGATGGCGAGCATCTGCTGCTGGCCGCCCGAAAGCACGCCGGCGAAAGAATTCCGTCTTTCCTTCAGCATGGGAAAGACGGCATAGATGTCGGCGAGGTCTTCTGCGATCGCGGCTTTGTCCGTCCGGATGCCGGTACCAAGCCGCAGGTTCTCCTCGATCGTCAGAGAGCCGAAGATCTCACGCCCCTCCGGCACCATGGAAATACCCAAACGCGCGATGTCCTCAGGCGCGGACGAAGTAATGGTCTTGCCCTCGAAACCGATCTCGCCGGTGGCGGCGACGACGCCGGCGATTGCCTTGAGAAGCGTCGATTTGCCGGCGCCGTTGGGCCCGGTCACGTAGAGGGTCTCGCCCTTCGCCAGATCGAAGGACACCTCGCGAAGCGCTCGCAATTGTCCGTAGCGCACCGAGACCTTGTCCAGCGTCAGGAGCGTCAAAGGATCGCCTCCTGTACGACCGCGACGTCAACCTCGACCTGGGTGCCCATGTAGGCGTGGCGAACCGCTTCGCTTGCGCGAATCTGGATCGGGGCGCCCGCCTCGATGATCTCGCCGGAGTCGAGCACCTCGATGTGATCGCAGACCTCGAGCACCAGCCCGATATTGTGCTCGATCAGCAGCACGCCGCACTCCAGTTCCGCGACGATGCGGCGGATAAGGGATGCGAGTTCGGCCGCCTCCGCGCGTGACATGCCGGCGGCAGGCTCATCGAGCAGCAAATAGGCCGGCTTTTGCATCAGTGCACGACCAATCGCGACCCGACGTTCATCCGTGTACGGCAATGCTCCGGCGCCGTGTTCGGCGAGTGCGCCGATGCCGATCCAGTCGAGCATCAAAGCGGCCTTCGCCGCCGCCTCGCGCCGTCCGAGCCCCAGCCCGACTGCTGTCACCGCGAGATTGTCGAGAACCGAGAGATCGCGAAACAACCGCCCGGACTGGAACGTTCTGGCGACCCCTCGCCGTCGAACCTGATGGGCGCTCATCGCGTCGGTCGCGACACCATCCAGCCAGACACGGCCGCTGGTCGGCGTTTGAAAGCCCGTCAGCACGTTGACAAGCGTTGTCTTGCCGGCGCCGTTCGGACCGATCAGCCCAGTAACCCGCGCTGGCGGAATGTCGAGCGTCACGTTCGATAGAGCCCTTAGACCATCGAAGGCCACAGACACCTGCTCCGCTCGCAAGGATCGTTTCATCACACCTTCCGTCTCGGGACGTTGCCCCCTGTAACGAATTTCGTCGGGCTCTCATGCCTCACGACACGCCCAATCCGCCGCGAGGTCTGCGCCGTCTTTCGGACAAAAAGCGTGTCACCATGGCGCACTTCATCTGAGATGGCCTTTCGCCTTCAGCCGAGCGCCGAGCGCACTTTGTTGAGCAGGCTCTCGCGATCGTGACGCGCGGAGATCGCCGCCGGCATGTCGACCTCGACGAAACGCGCCGCGGTATGCGGCTGCAATTGTCCGATCATATCCATATCGGCGGAAATGATTGTTCCGACCATCATGTAGCCGCCGCCGGAAACGGCATCCCTATGCAGGACGATCGGCTCGGTGCCGCCCGGCACCTGAATCGAGCCATAGGGATAGCAGGCATCGACAATGTTGGAGGGATCTGATCCCGCGCCGAACGGCGGCGTTCGGGGCACGAAGTCGAGCGGCCGGCCGCCACGGAAGCGATACCCGATACGGTCGGCCTCAGGCGCCACCTTCCAGGTATCCTCGAAGAAGCGCTGGCCCGATGGCTCGGTGACGCGATGCCAGTAGAGACCGGGGATGACGCGCAATTCGGCCTGCTGACCGGGACCGCGGCGAAGATCCTCGGCGATGGCGCAGCCGGCCTTTGCACCGCGCGCCTTCCCCAAGGGCAAAACGTCGCCTGCCTGCAGCTTGCGTCCCTCGTGACCGCCAAGCGCACCAAGCGTGTAGGTCGAGCGCGAGCCGAGCACCAACGGCACCGCGATCCCGCCGGAGATCGCGATATAGGCGCGCGCGCCTCTCTTGAGAAAATCGAAGGCGAGTACGTCACCCTTTTTGACGCCAAACGATGTCCAGCCGGGCTGCACCGTCCCGTTCAATTTGACAGGGAGATCCGCACCGGTCACGGCAACCGTCGCATCGGCCTCGAATTCGAGCTCCGGGCCCATGAACGTGCATTCAAGCCCCGCCGCGCCTTCGTCGTTGCCGACAAGGAGATTGGCGCAGCAGAGCGCAAAGCGATCCATCGCGCCCGATAGCGGAATGCCCAAATGGTAGTATCCGGGTCGACCGAGATCCTGCACGGTTGTGGAGAGACCGGGTTTAAGAACTTTAATGGCCATGGAGCACCCCATCGAGCTTTCGGTTGTAGCCGTCGATGTCTTGCTGAAACTCATCGAGCGAGAAGGTGACGTCGCGCATTAGGGGCGTGAATTTTCCGGCCTCAACGTCGGCCACCGCCTGGTCGTAGGCTTCACGCGTGATCGGCTTCCATTTGACGATGTCACCCGGATTGAACAGGCACATCTCGTCGCGAAGATAGGAGATGCTCTGGCTGGGGTCGTAGATCGGCATCGGCGTGATGCCGAACATCTGGTAGCCGCCCGCCCCACGCACCGAATAGATGCAGCTGAAGCAGCCTCCGTGACCGACGGTCAGTTTGGGCGTGTCGGTGCGCGGCCGCAGATATTTCGGCGCCTCGATCTGCCGCTGACGTTCGACCATCTGGTAGAGAAAGGGCAGGCCCGCAACAAAGCCGACCATCGATACAAACCACGGCGCGCCCGAATGCGCCTTCACAAAATTATCGACGGTCCCGAGATTGTTCACGCGGGCGGCGTATTCGAGATCGGTCGCCTTGGGATCCTGATGGCGCTCGCGAAAGCGCATCAACGTCTCATGAGTCCAGGGATCGTTGTAAAGAACCGGAATCTCGATGATCCGGGTCTTGATCACGGACTCCGCCTTATCGGCCGCACTCTCGAGCTTCTTCAGCTCAGTGAGCAAATCGGTGGGGCTGATCTTGTCCGGGTCGAATTTGATCTGGAATGAGGCGTTGGCGGGGCAAATCTCGGTGACGCCCGCGATCTGACTTTCCCTGACCGCCTTGGTCATCGACAGGGATTTGAAGAACGCCTGAAGTGACATCGATTCATCGATTTCTGCGAAGATATGTTCGTCGCCGCCGAACGAATACCGTGTCTTCATGGGCGAGCCCTCCTGGTCACGTCAATCGAAGCGCGTTTTGGTCGAGCCGACGCTCGAGCCAGCGCGTATCGTAAGTTGCCGCCCGGACCTCGGGATCTTCCGCCAAGGCCAGATGAAGCGGCTTCGTCGTTTTGCAGCCGCCGATCTCCAACTCGCGCAAAGCCCGCGTCAGGCGCGCGAGCGCGCGGTCGCGCGTGTCGTCCCAAACGATCAGCTTGCCCAATAGCGAGTCGTAGAAGGGTGGGATCTGGTATCCGGCAAACAGCATCGTATCGAATCGCACGCCATTGCCGCCCGGCGTCATCAACGTTTCGACTTTGCCGGGGAACGGTGCGAAATTATTCGCTGGATCTTCGGCGTTGATGCGCACCTGGATCGAGTGGCCCCGCACGCGAATTTCATCCTGGCGCAGACTTAAGCGTTCGCCTCCGGCGATCTGGATCATCAAGCGCACGAGGTCGAGACCCGTGATCATTTCCGTGACCGGATGTTCGACCTGAATTCGGGTGTTCATCTCGATGAAATAGAAGGCCTGCGTCGCGTCGTCGTAGAGATATTCCAGCGTCCCCGCGCCGCGATAACGGACGGCCTTCGCAAGGGCGATTGCGGAGGCGCAGAGCGCTTCGCGCACGCGCGCGGGCAAAGCCACCGACGGCGCCTCCTCCCACACTTTTTGACGACGCCGTTGCAGCGAGCAATCGCGCTCGAAGCAGTGGATTACGTCGTGGCCGTCGCCAAGAACCTGAACCTCGATATGGCGGGCGCGTTCAATGAGCTTTTCGATGAATAACCCACCATCGCCAAACGCGGCCAGTGCTTCGGCGCGTGCCTGTGGCATCAACCGCTCGAACACCTCCATATCGCCGACGATGCGAATGCCGCGCCCACCGCCGCCCGCGGCCGCCTTGATCATGACGGGAAAGCCAAGGCGGGCAACGACGTCGCGCGCCGTCAAGAGATCATCGACCCGCCCTTCGCTGCCCGGAACAACCGGTACGCCGGCAGCCAGGGCCGCGTTCCGCGCCGAAACCTTGTCGCCCATCAAGCGGATTGCTTGGCCCGTTGGCCCAACGAAAATGAGGCCGGCCTTCTCGACGGCATCGGCGAAGTCAGCGTTCTCCGCCAGGAAGCCATAGCCTGGGTGCACCGCGTCGGCGCCGCTCCTTGTGGCCGCCGCAACGACCGCCGGGATATTGAGGTAAGACTTGGCCGCCTGCGCAGGCCCGATATCGATCGCCTCATCGGCAAGCCTGACGGCAAGACTATCCCTGTCGGCGGCGCTGTAGGCCTGCACTGTACGAATACCAAGCTCCTGCGCGGCCCGGATGATACGGACCGCGATCTCTCCCCGATTGGCGATGAACAGGGTCTTGATTTTCACAATCTCGCTCGACCTTCTTTGTTGATCAACCCTCGATCGCGATAATCGGCTGCCCAGCCATGACTGGCTCTTCGTTCTCGATCAAGAATGCCACGATCTTTCCGCCATGCTCGGACTTCACTTCAATGAAGGATTTCATCACCTCGATCAGACCGACAACTTCGCCGACAGTGACGGGATCACCGACGTTCTTATAGGGCGGCTGGTCCGGCGCCGGCTGGCGGTAGTAAGTGCCAGGAAGGGGAGAGAGAATATGTGTTTGGGCCATGGGGTTGGTCCCTGTTGCTGATCGACGACTACTGATTACGGAGAGACATCAACGCGTCGCGCACGGCGACTGCGACCTCGACGGCGTTTGGCGTATCCGAGTGGACGCAAATTGAATCGGCGCGCACCAGCACATCGCGGCCGCCGATGCTTTTGGTCTTGCCCTCGGCGATGGCGCGTAAACAGCGGGATGCAGCCTCGGCTGGGTCGACCGCCACATGCTCTCGCGTCACGATCAGACTTCCGTCGTCATTATATTCGAGGTCGGCATAATACTCGGCGACGAACATATGGCCGCGAGCCTTGTAAACAGCCTCATGCTGCGTCCCGATCATTCCCATCAGCGGGGCTTTGAAAACATCCGCTGCGTCGCAGACGGCATGGGCCATCTCTTCCACTTGCGCCGCCATAGCGTAGAGCGAGCCGTGCGGCTTGATGTGGTTGAGCGTCACGCCCTCGGCTTCAAGGAAGCCTTTGAGCGCGCCGACCTGGTAGATGATGCAATTGGTCAGTTCTTCGCGCGATATCTTCATTTCGCGGCGGCCAAACCCTTGAAGATCGGGCAGCGAAGGATGCGCACCGACCTTGACGCCGTGCTGCTTGGCCAGCTGCACCGTCTTGCGCATGTGGTTGAAGTCTGATGCATGGAATCCGCAGGCGACGTTGGCAACCGAAATCAGCGGCATAAGCGCTTCATCGTCGCCCATTCGATAGAGACCGTAGGCCTCGCCCATGTCGCAATTAATCACTGTCACAACGCTACCTCCGGCGCGGCTTCCCAAAGCCGACCCTCACTCAGGCGAGGTTGCGTGGGCGTTGGATTATTGTAAAATAGTAAATCGTGTTATCCATTATCGAAAAATCAGATGCGCCTTAGTGTTAAGCAAGTTGAATATTTCCTCGCCACGGTGGACGCCGGGCAGGTTTCACAGGCGGCAATTGCCCTCAATGTGTCACAGTCGGCGGTGACGACAGCGTTGCAGCAGCTGGAAGTCCAGCTTGGGGTCTCTCTTTTCAATCGGCGTCCATCGGGCATGGATCTGACGCTGGAAGGCGCGCGTTTTGTGCAGCATGCGCGCAACGTCATGGCGGCGGTGAACGAGGCCGTCAGTTCACCCCTGACCGAAGACACTAGCCATTCGGGACGTGTCCGGGTTGGTGTTACCTACACCGTTGCCGGGTATTTCTTGCCGCGCCACCTCGCGCGGTTTCTGCGAACCTATCCGCAGATCACGGTAGACCTCATCGAATTGCCGCGCGAGACAATCGAAAGGCGCATCGTCGACCGGACTCTCGACATCGCGGTGATGTTGGTCTCGAACCTGCAGAACCGGCGCGACACAACCTGCGAAACACTGGTACGCTCGCGGCGTCGGCTGTGGCTGCCGATTGAGCATCCCTTGCTTCACGCCAGTTCGCTGACGCTCGAAGACATCGCGAAGGAGCCCTATATCATGCTCACCGTCGATGAAGCGGGCAAAACCGCGGCGCGCTATTGGAAGCCGACCGGTCTTCGCCCGCGAACCATTATCCGCACTTCCTCGGTCGAAGCCGTACGCGGCATGGTCGCCGCCGGAATGGGCGTCACGATCCTCTCCGACATGGTCTACCGGCCATGGTCGCTCGACGGCCAGCGCATTGAGCTGCGCCCCGTGGCTGCCGACATCCCAAGCATGGACATTGGTCTCGCCTGGAACACGAAACGGGAGATTTCTTCCGCCACCAAACTGTTTCGTGAATTTCTCAGCCTCAACTTCAGCGGGGCGGCGCATTGACCTGTGTCGATGTGGCCATCAGCCGCCGGTCGCAACCTTAACAACGGCAAGAAAGCGTCGCGAAACAACCACATGACCAGCACAGAGATGATCAGCTTTGAACTGAGCCAACCCGCCCTGCAGGCGCGCCGCAACGCCAAGTGGAACCAGTACGATGCGGACGTCTTGCCTGCCTTTGTCGCGGACATGGATTTTGCCGTTGCGGCCCCGATCCAGGCTGCGATCGAGCGAATTGTCCGAGAGCGCGATTACGGTTATCCGCTACGCAACGGCGAAAGGGCAGACCGACTCGTCGCCAATACCTTCGCCAAGCGGATGCAATCCCTCTACGGATGGGAGCTTTCGCCCGATCTCGCCATGCCGATGGCGGATCTGGTGCAGGGCACCTATGCGGCTATCCTGGCGTTCTCGGATGCCGGCGATGGCGTCGTTCTGCAAGTCCCGAACTATCCGCCATTCCGCGACGTCATCAACACGACGGAACGCAAGCTGCTCGCGCTGCCCATGCGCGACGACGGCAGCCGCTACGCCTTCGACATGGCTGAGCTTAAAAGGTTAGTGGATAAGCGAACCCGCATCTTCATTCTCTGCAATCCGCAAAATCCGACCGGGCGGGTGTTCTCCCGTGACGAGTTGCTTGCACTGGGCCATTTTGTCATCGAGCGCGACCTCATCGTCATTTCCGACGAGATCCACTCCGACCTGGTTTTTCCGGGCCAGCAACACATCCCCTTTGCATCGCTCGGGAAGGAAATCGCCGCCCGCACGGTCACCCTCAACTCCGCGACCAAGAGTTTCAACATTCCCGGTCTTCGTTGCGCGCTGATCGCCTTTGGCTCCGAGGAGTTGCGCGGTCGCTTTCACAAGCGGATCCCGCTCAAGCTGACAGGTCAGCCCAATATCGTCGGCATCGACGCAACGGTCGCCGCCTGGATGGAATGCCAGCCCTGGCTTGACGCAGTGATGAAACATCTATTCAAGGCTCGGAACAGGGTCAGGGATGTGCTCGCGGTGGAAATGCCGGAAATCCGCTTCTATGCTCCGGAGGCGACGTACCTCGGATGGCTCGATTGCAGCAAACTCGGACTCTCGACCTCAGCCTTCGAGTTTTTTCTCACGAACGCCCGGATCGGATTTAGCGCCGGCGAGACTTTCGATCCAAATTGCGCACAGTTTGTCAGGTTCAACTTCGCAACGTCGATGCCGATCCTCGACGATATTCTCGATCGCATGGTCGTTGCGATGCGGTAGAACGATCAGTGATGCCGACCGATTGTTGAACCGCGATGCGTCCCCTTACGGAACCTCGCTCGAAAGCGTTTTCATAAGCGGTGCCGGCTCCCGCTCCAGCAAAGCGGAACGCCGGACTTGGCGTTGCATTTGCTCAGCCTCAGCGCTGAATGGGTAAGCTTCATTGGCCCATTTTGCTGACGCACCGCGCACTTCTCGCTGCGCCGCAGCACGGAAAATGAGACTGGCGTTCAAGTAGCTAGGCATCACTGGTGCTGCGCGGTGCGCACTATTCGCTTTCCGCGTAAAGCGCGGGACCGGATCGGAGCGCGTTCGATCCGGATACAAATCACCGCGCAATGAACGTGACAAAAACGCGAATGGAGGAGTCTATGCTGAAGGGCAGTTTGTGTCTTGCCGCGCTGGCGGGCCTGTTTATGTCGGGCACCGCTTTCGCTCAGGAGAAGATCAAGGTTGGGGTTACCGCGACCCTGGAGGGCACCTACACGGTGCTCGGCGAGGACGGCATCCGCGGCTATCAGACCGCGTTGAACAAACTCGGCACCAAGGTAGGCGACAAGCAACTCGACTTTGTCATCGCCTCCACCGACGCGACGCCGGATTCCGCGGTGCGCGCGGTCCGCAAGCTAATCGAGCAGGACAAGGTTCAGATCCTGCTTTCGCCGCTGTCGGGCGACGAAGGCATCGCAGTCAAGAATTTCGCCAAGACCCACCCCGAACTAACATTCGTCAACGCGGCGTCGGGCGCGCAGGAAACCACCTATGTCGATCCGGCGCCCAACTTCTTCCGCTACAACATGGACGGCGCCCAGTGGCAGGTCGGCCTAGGCAAATATGCCTATGACACCAAGGGCTATCGGAAGATCGCCACGGTGGGCGAGGATTATTCGTTCATTTACACGCAGGTTTTCGGGCTGGTGCTCGAATTCTGCGGTGCCGGCGGTCAGGTCACCAATCGGCAATGGGTCCCGCTCGGCACCAAGGATTTTGCCTCGGTCATCGCCGCGCTGCCCGACGACGTCGATGCGATCTATCTGGGGCTTGGCGGCGCGGACGCCGTCAACTTCCTCAATCAATATCAGCAGTCCGGCGGCAAGGCGCATCTGCTCGGCGGCTCGATCATGGTCGACCAGACCATCCTTTCGGCCAAGGGTAACGCCAAGAACGCGCTGATCGGCACCGTCGCCGCCAGCGGCCAGGCCGACACCTGGGAGGATCCGGGCTGGCAGGCCTTCGTGAAAGACTATCAGGCTGCCTTCCCGCCGGAGAAGCGCTTCCCGAGCCCGTCTTTGCTTGCGACCAACTATTATAACTCGACGTCGGCGTTGATCCTGGGCTTGAGGAAAGTCAACGGCGACCTCAGCGACAATCAGTCCAAGCTCAAGGCCGCGCTGGCTTCGATCGAACTCGATGCGCCCAATGGCAAGATCAAGCTCGACTCCAACCGTCAGGCGATCGGCACCAATTTCGTCACCGAAGTCGTCGACGACGGCAAGGGCGCCCTGTTCAGCAAGGTCGTGAAGGTCATACCGAACGTCAATCAGACGCTCGGCTACGACCCGGCGGTATTCGCCAAGATCGGCCTGCCGGGCCGCACGGTTCCCGAGTGCAAGAAGTACTGAAACAAACCAGGCGGCCGGCGCCCTCGGGGCCGGCCGTCCAATCGCGAAATCCCCACGTCCGGGCCGCTCCCGAACGCGCTCTTGCATTCTCCCCGCGGATGATCAACCTTATAAAAAACAATAAGACACAATTCGCGGGAGGAATGCATGAGCCGGGCTCTTGCCGTCTTTCACGGCCATTTCGGCCGCGCGACGGTCTATCAGCTCAATCGTCCCTTCAATGTGCACGCGCATCGCGAAGGGCATTTGATCTTCCATATCGGCGGCACGCCGGGCTGCGTGGAGGTGCTCGAGCAGCCGCAGTCGGTGCGCGAGGATACCGTCGTCGCGGTCAATCCCTGGGAGCCGCACAATTTCCTGCCGAAAGATCTGGCGGATGGCGCGCTGTTCCTGGTTCTCTATGTCAACGCCGAGTGGTTCGCGGGCGTCCGCGGCCTGCGTTTCGGGTGCACGATATTCGAGCGCACCGCAACATTGGACCGCAATGTCCGGCAGGCGGCGGCGATGATTTGTGGCGCTCCCTCGCTCAAGAGTCTCGACGGAGAGTTGCGCAACCTGATCGACGCTTGTCACGAAGAGAGCTGGCGCCAGGCGGACGACGCGCCGGACGGTCGTGTCAGCACTGCGGTCACCGACTTTCGCGTGCGCAAGTCGATCAGGCTTTTGGACGAATGCGCCGGCGCCGAGATCGAGTTCGATGCAATCGCGCGCGAGGCAGGGCTTTCGCGCCCGCATTTCTACAAGCTTTTCCGTACCCAGACCGGCGTCACGCCGCACCTCTACGTCAACACGCTTCTGATGGAAAAGGCGCTGGACTCGCTGGTGGCCACCGAATCGTCGATCGCCGACATCGGCTTCGATCTCGGCTTTTCGTCGCAAAGCGCATTCACGCACTTCTTCGCCGGCAATGTCGGCATGGCGCCAACCGACTACCGGCGCGCCGCCAAGGTCCTGCGGGCCTGACCGGCCAAGCCGGCGCGCGAAAGGATACTGACGATCAAGTCCGGGCCACGCAGGCCGATAGGATCAGGGCGGCCGCGAGCGGCGGACGACCGTCGCGCCAGGGGAGGACAAGGATCGACATGGCGTCGAACGCATCAACCCATCGTCGCGTACCGGCTGGCGCGGGGCGGTTGCCTGCTCGCGCCCCCGCGCGGATAGAACGCCGGTGGCGCTCATGACAAGATTCATCGAACGCCATCCGTTGTGGGCCCTCATTATTTTGATCGTGGTCGCGGCGGCGCTGTGGCTGATTTTCGCGACCTGGCCGCAAGGTCTGGAGGACGCCTTTGGCCGGAAGAAGGTGTTTCTGAGCGCGGTTTTCAACGGCATCACGCTCGGCGGCCTGTATTTCCTGGTAGCGAGCGGCTTCACCCTCATCTTCGGCCTGATGCGCAACGTCAATCTCGCGCACGGCTCGCTCTATCTGTTCGGCGGCTATATCGGCTATGCGGTCAGCGTCGCGACCGGATCCTGGCTATTGAGCTTCGCCGCCGCCTTCATCGTCGTCGCGCTCGTCGGCGTCGCCATGCAGATCCTCGTCTTTCGCCGCATCGAGGGTCAGGATCTGCGTCAGACCATGGTGACGATCGGGCTGTCGATCGTATTCGCCGACCTGATGCTGTGGGCCTTCGGCGGCGACTTCTACCAGATCCAGACGCCGCGCGGCCTGGTTGGCCCGATCGAATTACCCTTCGTCACGGCGGTGAAGTCTTCGGGCGAGGCGGTCTATTTGCAATACCCGATGGTGCGCCTGGTCATCTTCGCCGCCGCCGTCGTCATCGGTGTCGCGATGTGGCTCGCTCTCAATCGCACGCGCATCGGCATGATCGTGCGTGCCGGCGTCGATGATCGCGACATTCTGGCCGCAATGGGCGTGCGCATTCAGTTGGTGTTCGTTCTGGTCTTCGCGCTTGGTGCCGGTCTTGCGGGCATGGCCGGTGTCGTCGGTGCCACGTTTCAGTCGATCTCGCCCGGCGAAGACATCCGCTTCCTGCTTGCTTCCCTCGTCGTCGTCATCATCGGCGGCATGGGATCGATCCCGGGAGCAGCCCTCGGCGCGATTATCGTCGGCCTCGCCGAGCAACTCGGCTCGGTCTACATTCCGACCTACGCAATCGTGGTGACGTTTCTGATCATGGTGCTCGTGCTGGCCATTCGGCCGCAGGGCCTGCTGGCGGGCCGCTAGCCATGTCGATCACCCAGGACGCGCGACTTCAGCCCGAACCGGCCGCGGCGGTGCCGTTGAACGGCCTCGCAGGCGCGGATTTCGGCAATCCTGCCGCCTGGGCGGTGGCCCTCCTCCTGGTCATCATGCCGCTGATCGCCAACGGCTTTTTCCTCATCGAGATTTTCGGCACCACCATGATCCTCGGCATCGTGGCGCTGAGCCTGATGTTCCTGGCCGGCTATGGCGGCATGGTCAGCCTGATGCAGCTGACGATTGCGGGCCTCGCCGGCTACATGACGGCGGTGCTCGGCGCCAGTGGCAACGCCAATATCAGCCTTGGCTGGCCCTGGTGGCTCGCGACACCCATGGCGCTCCTCCTGGCGACAGCCTTCGGCACCATCGGCGGGGCGCTCGCGGTACGCACCGAGGGCATCTACACAATCATGATCACGCTGGCGATTGCGTCGGCGTTCTACTACTTCACCAACCAGAACTGGGTCGTTTTCAACGGCCACACCGGCATCAACAGCGTCGTCACGCCGCATTTTTGGGGCGTCGACTGGCGTGCGGATGTGCCGTTCTACTACGTGATACTCGTGGTCGCGGTGCTCTGTTTCGGTGCGGTCAGCTATCTCTCGCGCGCGCCGTTCGGGCTCGCCTTGCAAGGCGTGCGCGACAATCCGCGCCGCATGGCGGCGCTCGGCTTCAACGTCAACGCGCACCGCGTCGCGGCTTACGCGTTCGCCTCCTTCCTTGCCGCGCTCGGCGGCGTTTTGCAGGTCTGGAACTATCACCAGATCTCGCCGGGTTCAGTCGGGGTCGAACGCGCGATCGACATTCTCATCATCGCCATTGTCGGCGGCATCACACGTCCGATCGGACCATTCATCGGGGCGCTGATTTTTGTGCTGCTGCGCACGTTCACGCTCGATTTCCTGGTCGCGATCGGGCTCGACGGCAATCGCTTCCGCCTACTGATCGGTCTCGGCTTTCTTGTCATCGTGCTGTTCT
This sequence comes from Bradyrhizobium sp., assembly GCA_036513695.1. GTDB lineage: Bacteria > Pseudomonadota > Alphaproteobacteria > Rhizobiales > Xanthobacteraceae > Bradyrhizobium. The sequence goes on from DATBYN010000403.1 coordinate 22,319, forward strand.
CCCCGGACGGCATCGTCGGGCTTTGGGAGCGCTGGCACCGCCGGGGCGAAGGACAGATGCAGCCGGGCGGAGAGCGCCATGGATAGCGTCGCGCATCGCCTTTCCGTTGTCGGCGCCGGAGCCGCGCTCGAATTGCGCGGCGTGACGCGGCTTTTTGGTGCGCTCGCAGCGCTGACCGACGTCACGCTGACGGTACGCCCCGGCGAGCGGCGCGCCGTGCTCGGCTCCAACGGCGCCGGCAAAACCACCCTCTTCAATTGCATCACCGGCGATTTTCCGCCGACCTCGGGCACGATACGGTTCTTCGGGGAGGACGTGACCAACTTTCCGCCCTATGAGCGCATCCGCCGCGGCCTTCGGCGCACCTATCAGATTTCCGCGCTGTTTCCGGGACTAACCGTTCACGACAACGTCTACCTCGCTTGCTGCGGTGTTTCGCGCAGCCGCTTCTCGCCGCTGCGGCCGCGCAGCAACGACGCGCAGATGCAATCGGCTGACGATCTGGTGCAGGCGGTGCATCTGACCGCAGTGAAAGAGCGCCGCGTCGCCGAACTCGCCCACGGTCAGCAGCGCCAACTCGAAATCGCGCTCGCGCTCGCAGGCGCGCCCCGCTTCATCCTGTTCGACGAACCGGCCGCCGGTCTGTCGCCGACCGAGCGCAGCGACCTGGTGGAAATCCTCACCTCGCTGCCCGGCCATATCGGCTACATCATCATCGAGCACGACATGGACGTTGCGCTGCGCGTCGTCGAGAGCGTGACGATGATGCACAACGGCCGCATCTTCAAGGAAGGACCGCCGCAGGAAATCGAGTCTGATCCCGAGGTTCAGGAGCTTTATCTCGGAGGCGGCCATGATCCTGGGGGCAGATATGGCTGATGCGCGCCGCGCCACACCGATGCTCGAAGTCAGAGGCCTCGACGTCTATTACGGCCGTTCGCACGCGCTGCAGGGCGTCGACTTGACGCTCGACTCCGGCGTGCTTTCCGTCATCGGCCGCAACGGCATGGGCAAGACAACGCTCTGCAAGACGATCATGGGGCTCGTGCGCGCGACCGGCGGCTCCGTGCTATTGCGCGGCGAGGATTTGCTGTCATTGCAACCTGCGCAGGTCGCTCGCCTAGGCGTCGGTTACGTGCCGCAAGGGCGCCGCCTGTGGCGTTCGCTCACCGTCGACGAGCATCTGCGCATGATCGCGGGCATGCGGCGGGGCGCCTGGACCGTCGAGCGCATCTACGACACCTTCCCGCGGCTCGCCGAGCGCAGGACCAGTGGCGGCGCCCAGCTCTCCGGCGGCGAGCAGCAAATGCTGGCGATCTCGCGCGCGCTGGTAACCAATCCGCGACTATTGATCATGGACGAGCCAACCGAAGGGCTCGCGCCCGTCATCGTCGCACAGGTCGAGGAAATGCTGGTGCGCCTTGGCGAGGAGGGCGACATTTCGGTGCTTGTCATCGAACAGAACATCGGGGTGGCGACGGCGGTCTCCAAGAATGTCGCGATCATGGTCAACGGACGGATCAACCGCATCATCGATTCCTCGCGTCTTGCTGCCGACCGCGATCTGCAACAACGCCTGCTCGGTGTCGGACGTCACTCGGAAGCTGAGCGCGAGGTGGAGGCAAACGGAGACGGCGCAGCGCACGCGGCCCCCCCGCGGCCGCCGAGCGCGGCGCCGATGCGCGTCTATATTTCCAATCCGACACTGCCGACCCGCTGGTCGCAACCGGTGCCGATCGCCCGCATCGAAGCCGGGGCACGGACGCTCTCGACCGGCGTATTGAGGCTCGAAAATGCCGCGCGACCGCGACGCGAGGCGCTGGCGGCGCGAAGCTCCGGACCGCCTACCGTGCTCGTCGTCGGCACCCTGGATACCAAGGGCGAGGAACTGAGATTCATCCGCGACATCATTGGCGGCAGCGGGTTGCGGGCGCGCCTCGTCGACGTCTCGACGAGCGGCAAGCTCTCGGCCAGCGACGTCTCCGCCCAGGAAATCGCACTCAACCACCCGCGAGGCGGCACCGCCGTGTTCGGTCCGGATCGCGGTGCCTCGGTGACGGCGATGGCCGAGGCCTTCGCCAACTGGCTGCGCCGCCAAGCCGATGTCGTTGGCGTGATCTCCGCCGGCGGGTCAGGCGGCGCTTCGCTGGTGTCGCCTGCCATGCGCGCGCTGCCGATCGGCGTACCAAAACTCATCATATCCTCGGTCGCCTCAGGCGATGTCGCGCCCTATGTTGGGCCGGCCGACATCACCATGATGTATTCGGTCACCGACGTGCAGGGGCTGAACTCGATCTCGCGCCAGGTGCTCGCCAACGGCGCCAACGCGCTCATCGGCATGGTGAAGGCACGGCTCGACACGCGCGAGGCAAGCGCGCGCGAGTTGGGCAGCAGCCTGCCCGCGGTCGGCCTGACGATGTTCGGCGTCACCACGCCCGCCGTGCAGCAGATTGCGGCGGCGTTGCGCGGCGATTACGAATGCCTCGTCTTCCATGCCACCGGCATCGGCGGCCGCTCGATGGAGAAGCTGGTAGATTCCGGTCTGTTGGCAGGCGTGATCGACATCACGACAACGGAAGTCTGCGATCTCTTGATGGGCGGGGTGTTCCCGGCGACCGAGGATCGCTTCGGCGCCATCATCCGCACCCGCATCCCCTATATCGGTTCGGTCGGCGCGCTCGATATGGTCAATTTCGGCTCCCCCGAAACCATCCCCGAGCGCTACCGCGGCCGCAACCTGCACGTCCACAATCCGCAGGTGACGCTGATGCGCACCACTGCCGAAGAGAACGAACGCATGGGCCGCTGGATCGGCCAGCGCCTCAACGCGATGGACGGGCCGGTGCGGTTCTTTCTGCCTGAAGGCGGCGTCTCCGCGCTCGACGCGCCGGGGCAACCATTCCGGGACCTCGATGTCGATGCCACACTGTTCCGCGCGCTCGACCAGACGGTGCGCCAGACCAGCAACCGGCAGCTGATCCGGCTCAAATGCAACATCAATGAACCGGAATTCGCGGTGGCGGCTGTCACAGCCTTCCGTTCGCTGATCGGACGCCCAGGCACGCGCCGGCGGGTAGCGAGGTGATCGATGCCCCGATTTGAACGCGCCGAGCTCTTGAAGAAATTTCGCGCCATGGTCGCGCGCGGCGAGCCGATCGTCGGCGGCGGCGCCGGCACCGGGCTTTCCGCGAAATGCGAGGAAGCGGGCAGCATCGACCTGATCGTTATCTATAATTCCGGCCGCTACCGGATGGCCGGGCGCGGCTCGCTCGCAGGCCTGATGCCTTACGGAGACGCCAACGCGATCGTGGTCGAGATGGCGGGCGAAGTGCTGCCCGTCGTCAAAAATACGCCAGTGCTTGCGGGCGTCAACGGCACCGATCCCTTCCGCGACATGGATATTTTCCTCGATCAGCTGAAGGCGCTCGGTTTTGCCGGGGTGCAGAATTTCCCGACAGTCGGCCTGATCGACGGCACCTTCCGCGCCAATCTCGAAGAGACCGGCATGTCCTACGCGCTGGAGGTCGAGATGATCGCCAAAGCGCGCGCCAAGGACCTTTTGACCACGCCTTACGTGTTCAATGCCGCTGATGCCAAAGCGATGGCGGCGGCAGGTGCGGACATCGTGGTCTGTCATCTCGGCCTCACCACCGGCGGCGCAATTGGCGCGCAGACCGCGCTGAAACTTCCGGATTGTCCGGCCCTCATTGACGCCTGGGCGGCGGCCGCGTTGGCCGTCAATCCCGAGATTCTCGTGCTGGCGCATGGCGGGCCGGTGGCCGAGCCGGCAGACGCCGCCTTCATCCTAAAACACGCGCGGAAATGTCATGGCTTCTACGGAGCTTCCTCGATGGAGCGGCTTCCGGTGGAGCGGGCACTGACGGAACAGGTTCGAAAATTCAAGGCGATCGGCCGCAGTTGAGCGCCGATTACGGGAGGTTGGTACCATGTCAGGGATTCTTGTTGGCGAATTGATCCTATGGCTGATCGTCGCGCTGATCGTGATCGTCGTGGCGGTCTACGTCGTGAACTGGCTCTATCACCGCTCTTCCAAGGAAGTATCGTTTGTACGTACCGGTTTCCTCGGCGAGCGTGTCGTGATCAACGGCGGCGCGTTCGTGCTCCCGTTCATTCACGACTTCACGCCGGTCAACATGAACGTGCTGCCGATGCCGATCACCCGGGCGAAGCAGGACGCCGTCATCACCCGGGACCGCATGCGCATCGACATCGAAGCCGATTTCTATGTCCGCGTGCAGCCGACGCGCGAGGCGGTCGCGATCGCCGCGGCGACGCTCGGCCGGCGGACGCTGGAACCGGAAAGATTGCATGCGCTGCTCGCCGGCAAGTTCGTTTCCGCGATGCGCTCGGTCGCCTCGGAAATGACCATGGAGCAGATGCACGAGAAACGCGGCGACTATGTCGCGCGCGTCAAGGCCGCTGCCGCCGAGGCCTTGGCCCAGAACGGCCTCGAGCTGGAAAGCGTCGCGATCACCGACCTCGATCAGACCGACCTCGAATTCTTCAACCCGTCGAACCGCTTCGACGCGGAAGGCTTGACCCAGCTGATGGAGGACATCGAGGCCAAGCGTAAACTGCGCAACGACATCGAACAGGATTCGATGATCAAGATCCGCACCCGCAATCTCGAAGCCGAACGGCAGGCGCTCGACATCGAACGCGAGAGCGAGACCGCGCGCCTGGAGCAGGAGCGCGACATCGAGGTCCGCCGCGCCTTGCAAAGGACCGAAGTGGCGCGCGAACGCGCGTTGCGCGAGACCGAAGCCGAGCAAGCGCAGATCTCGGCGCGCCAGACCATCGAAAAGGCGCGGATCGCCAACGAGCAGGCCATCGCCGAGGCACGCATCGCCTCTGAGCGCGAAACCCGCCAGAAGGAAATCGAGCGCACCCAGGCGGTCGAAGCCAAGGAAATCCTGGCGCGCGAGGAAATCGAAAAGGCGCGCATCTCAAACCAGCGTTCGGTCGATACCGCCCGCATCGCCAGTGAACGCGAGGTGCGGCAGAAGGAGATCGAGCGTACCAGAACTGTCGAGGAAGCCGAGATCCAGGCCCGGGAATTCATCGAGAAGGCCCGCATTCAGCAGGACCGCGTCGTCACTGACGCCCGCATCGCCAACGAGGAGGAGACCCGCCGGCGCGAGATCGAACGCACGCGGGTGGTTGAGGAAGCCGAGATTGCGGCGAAGGAAGCGACGGAAAAGGCGCGCATATCGCAGACCAAGATCGTCAACGCCGAACGAATTGCCTCCGACGAGCACACCCGTTCCCTCGAAATCGAGCAGGTCCGCACCATCCAGGAGGCCGAGATCACCGCCCAACAGGCGGTGGAAGCCGCGCGCATCGCGCGCGAACGCACCCTCGCCTCAAGCCGTATCGCCGCTGAAGAGAGCACGCGCAAACTGGAGATCGAGCGCAATCGGGCGCTCGAAGTCGCCGGCATCGCGGCCCGCGAAGCCACCGAAGCCAGCCGCATCGCTCAGGAGGAGCGCGTCCGCGCGCTCGAAATCGCGCGCAACCGCGCGGTCGAGGAAGCCGACATCGCCTCGCGCGAAGCTATCGAGGCGGCGCGGATCATGCAGGAAAAGAATGTCGCTCTCGCCCGCATCCTGAGCGACCAGGAAACCAGGGAGCAGGACATCGAGCGCGCCGAGTCGATCGAGGCGGCCGAATTGAAACGGCGCGACGCGATCGAGCGTCAGCGCATCGGGGTCGAACTTGCGCTGGAGGCTGAGCGCATTGCTTCCAGCAGGACCCGCGAAGTGCTCAATATCGAGCAGAAGCGAACGATCGAAATCGCGGACGAGGACCGGGTCATCGCGCTGTCGGCAAAACGCTCCGAGCGCATCGACGCCGACCGCCAGGTCAAGCAGGCCGAGATCGTCGCCCGTCGTGAGGTCGAGACCACCGAAGTGTCGAGAGAGCAGGCGCTCGAGGCGGTCCGGCTGGAGCGCAGGCGTGTGATCGAACAGCTCGAAGTCGGGCGGGTCCAGGCCTTGCAGGAAGCCGAGATCGCCGCGAACGAGGAAGTCCAGCGCGCGCGCATCGCCTCCGACCGCGGCCTCGACGAGGCCCGCATCGGGCGCGAGCGGGACTTGCGCAAGCTCGAAGTCAATCGCGAGAAGGAAGTCGAGACGGTCTTGATGGAAAAGGCGATCGCGCTCTATCAGAAGTCGCTCGAACAATCGGCCGCGCAAGCCGACGCCGAGAACGCCAGAGCGCGCGCGACGGAAGCGGCCGAACGCGTCATCACGGTGCGTGATAGCGAAATCGCCAAGCGGCGCAAGACCGTCGAAATCCTTATCGCCGAGAAGGAAGCCGAGGAGACGCGCATCGCTGCCGAGGCCGAGCGGGTGCGCGCGGCGGTCGAAGCCGAGGCGCAGAAATTGCTCAACGAGGCCGAGAACGTGCTCACCGACCAGGCACGCTACTCGCTGTTCCGCCGCAAGCTGCTCGATCGCATCGAGGGCATCGTGCGCGAAAGCGTCAAGCCGATGGAGAAGATCGAGGGCATCCGCATCCTGCATGTCGATGGCCTCGCCGGGAACAATGGTGGCAACGGCAATGGCGGACGCAGCGCAACCGACGAAGTCATCGATTCGGCCCTGCGCTACCGCGTGCAGGCGCCGCTGATCGATTCGATCCTCGCCGACATCGGCGTCGAGGGTGGCAGTCTTGCCAAGATGCCGGGTCTTATTCGCGAAGCCCGCGACATGCAGGGCATCAGCCAGGCGACCGCGCCGAAGAAAGGGAGTGAAGCCAAGCCAGCCGCCCCGCCCGCCGCCGATGCTTCGCAGGGCGACGGACGGCCTTCGCGTCCGGGCAAGAAGAGCTGAGGGCGCGCCATGGCTCGGGTCTATGTTTCGACCGTCGTCAACGTCCGCAGTGATCGGGTCTGGGCACGGGTGCGCGACTTCAACGGCCTGCCCAACTGGCACCCGGCGATCGCCGAGAGCCGGATCGAGGGCGGAGAGCCCGCGGACAAGATCGGCTGCGTGCGCGATTTCAACTTGCGCAATGGCGACCGCATTCGCGAAAAGCTGCTCGGCCTCTCCGATTTCGACATGTTCTGCACCTATTCGATCCTGGAATCGCCGATGGGCGTCGAGAATTATGTCGCGACCTTGCGCCTGACGCCGGTCACCGACGGCGACAAGACCTTCCTGGAATGGTCGGCCGACTTCGACTGCGCTCCCGAGCGCGAGACCGAACTCGTCAACAACATCGGAGCCGGTGTGTTCCAGGGCGGCTTCGACGCACTCAAGCGCGTGTTCGGAGGTTGAAGTCCGTGCCGCACATCGTCAAAAGCACGATCCTCGACGCGCCGACCGGCGCGGTCTGGAATGTGCTGCGCGATTTCAACGGCCACGACCGCTGGCATCCTGCGGTCGCCACCAGCACGATCGAGCGCGCCCAGGCCGCCGACCGTATCGGCTGCGTGCGCCGGTTCAAGCTGAAGGACGGGTCGGAACTGCGCGAGCAGTTGCTGGCGCTTTCCGATCTCGAACAGAGTTTTAGTTATTGCCTGCTCGATACGCCGATACCGATGTTCAACTATGTCGCCCATGTCCGGCTGTTGCCGGTCACCGACGGCGACCGCACCTTCTGGCATTGGGAGTCACGTTTTACCACGCGGCCCATGGAGGCCGCGCAGATCACGGAAATGGTCAGCGAGCAGATCTATCAGGCCGGTTTTGACGCGATCCGCCAGCATTTGCGGGAGGCCGCGTAACTGTGGAAACGAAATAATGCCCGTTACAGTGAAAACCTTCGCCACGTCGGGAGAAGCCGCCGCCGCGCTGTCGTCGGAGCGCGATGCCCGTTATCTCGGCGGTGGCACGCTGGTGATGCGCGCGCTCAACGAAGGCGATCTATCGGTTTCGACGATCGTGCGGGCGACGGACCGCGCCCTCGCCCATCTCGATGTCGCCAGCCCCCGTATCACGGTTGGCGCCGGCGTCACCTTCGCGCGCGTGCTCGCCGAGCGCGAGCTCGCCTTCCTCCATCCGGTCGCCGGCTCGATCGGCGGACCGGCGGTACGCAACATGGGCACGGTCGGCGGCAATCTGTTCGCGCCAACCCCGTTCGGGGATTTTGCAGTCGCGTTGCTTGCGCTCGACGCGACCATTTCAGTGCAGAGCGGCTACGGTGCGCGCGACGTGCCGATCGAGGAATTCCTTTCCGGGCGCGCTCGCATGGCCGGCGGGCTCGTGCTCTCGGTCTCCTTCCAGCGCCCATCCGCCGCGGAGGCGTTTCGTTATCGCAAGATTGCCCGCATCAAGCCGAAGGGCGCCTCGGTGGTGACGCTCGCGGCGCAGCTTCCGTCGAGCGGCGGCCGCATCACTGGCGCGCGCATCGCGCTCGGCGCGATGGCGGCGACAGCCGTTCGCGCCAAGACGGCGGAACGCGCGCTCGAAGGCCGCGCGCTCGATGCGGCGAGCATCGCCGCCGCGGTCGCCGCCGCGTCTGAGGGGACTTCACCGATCGACGATTCGCTCGCCAGTGCCTGGTATCGGCGCGAGGTGGTCGGCGTCCATCTCCGCCGGCTGCTCACCGGCCATGAATAGGAAGAAGCATAACAGGAATAAGAAGGACCAAGGGAATATCGATGGCCAAGACTGCCCTGCAATTCCGCCATAACGGCCGCGATGTCGCGATCTTCGTCGATGGCGGCAGCAATTTGCTGACCGCGTTGCGTGATCTCATCGGCGACATGACGCCCAAATTCGGTTGCGGCCAGGGCGGATGCGGCGCCTGCACGGTGCTGATCGACGGCGATGCACATCTCTCATGCCTGACGCTGGCCGAGACCGTCGAAGGCCGTTCCGTGGAAACGCTCGACGGGATCAAGGACGGACCGAATCTGCACCCGCTGCAACGCGCCTTCATGGAGCATTTTGCCGCCCAATGCGGTTATTGCACGCCGGGCATGCTGATGGCGGCAAAGGCCCTGCTCGACCACAATCCCTCGCCGACCCGCGAGGAGGTCGTCAACGCCATCGCCGGCAACATCTGCCGTTGCACCGGATACGAACCCATCATCAATGCCGTGCTCGCCGCCGCATCGAGCGGCCGCGCGCGCGCCTAGAGGACCGCGTCATGCTGGAACTACGCAAGGACATTTTCGCCGACGAGCGCGACGACAATCTCAAGGAGATCGGCAAGGGTACCCAGCGCCAGGACATGCTCGGTCATGTCACGGGCAGCTCCACGTATTTCAACGACCACAAGCTGCAGGGCATGCTGCATCTGCAGGTGTTGCGCAGCCCGCACTCGCACGCGCGCATCCGCCGCATCGACACGACTGAGGCCGAGCGGTCGCCCGGGGTGCGCCGGATCATTCGCGGCGTCGATGTGCCGCGTAATCTCAACACGCTGCTCAGCCTGATCAATTTCGGCAAGGACGACGAACCGACGCTCGCGGTCGACAAGGTACGCTACAAGGGCGAGCCGGTCATCGCCGTTGTCGCCGACAGCCCTCGCGAAGCGTTCGAGGCGCTGGCAAAAGTCCGCGTCGACTACGAGCCCTTGCCTGCGGTTTTCGATGTCGAGGAAGCACTGAAGCCGGGCGCGCCGGTCGTCAACGAAACCTATCCGAAGAATACCTTCACCTACTACGACGTCTACGATCATCAGAAGCTGCGCTTCGGCGACGTCGAGCGTGGTTTTTCAAGCGCCGACCATGTGCTCGAGCAGCGCTATCAGATGTCGCCGATCGAGCACGCGCCGACCGAGACCAACGGTTCGATCGCAGCCCCCGACACCAATGGCCGTTACGTCGTATACACCTCGACGCAGGCGCTGTTCTTTTCGGTCGACACCTGCGCCAAGATTCTCGATGTGCCTTCCAACACCTTCCATTTCATTGGAGGAACCGTCGGCGGCGGTTTTGGCGGCAAGGTCGATACCTTGACCGAGCCGCTTGCCATCCTGGGCGCGATGCTGACCGGCCGGCCGGTGCGCTACATTTTCGGTCGCGAGGAGGAGATGCAATTCGGACCCCCGCGCGGCGCCGAGCGCATCTACATAAAGGACGGCGTGATGCGCGACGGCCGCGTCGTCGCTCGCAAGGTGCGCGCTTATTTCGACAGCGGCGCCTATACCAGGTTGTCGAGCTATGCCGCGGTCAAATGCGCGGCGCACTTGCCCGGGCCCTACACGATCCCGAACGTCTACGGCGACATCTATTGCGTCTTCACCAACCGCACGCCGGCGACCGCGATGCGCGGCTTCGGCGTCACCGCGATGGATTTTGCCATTGAATGCCAGATGGACAAGCTCGCCCATCTCGTTGGCATGGATCCGATGGAGTTCCGCATCCTCAACGCCTATCGCGACGGCGACATGAAGGCGCATCGGCGCGAGGCGAAAAACACCGCACTGATCGAATGCGTGCAGGTCGCCGCCGAAAAGGCAAAATGGCCGCTGCGCGAGGAATTCAAGCGAATGTCCTCGCTCAAGGACGGCGGCGGCGCGCGTGCCGCGATTCCTCTGACCGCGAGAGACCAGCCCGCATCCGCGCGCTCTACCGCGCAGCAGCGCACGACTTACGATCGCGCGCCGCAGCCGGCCGCGGGAGCGCAGCCGCCGCATCCAACCCCGCCGCCCCCGGCTTCGCCGCAGCCCGCGCCGCAGCCCGCGCACGGCGCGATCCGCTTTTCTTCCGTGTTTGGTTCGAGGAGGCGCTGACCATGGCGAGACATCGCGGACGCGGCATCGCGTCGATCAA
>DATBYN010000404.1:0-10825 GCA_036513695.1 Bradyrhizobium sp.
ATCGTGATGAAGGTGCGGGCGCGGTCGAGCGCAGCGTTTCGCGTGGTAGTCTTGGCCGCCGCGCGAACTTCTGCGGTCGCCGAATGGGAAATGGATGTCATGCGAACCCCGGCAGGGTGATCGCGTCAGATGTTGCCGCCGAGAACCCGATTCAGCAAGGCCCAATTATAAGGTTCGCTGGAACGCCGAAATGATCTGGAATGCAGCACGTCACAAAGCTCGTCATGCCCGGGCATAGCCGTCCTTCGGACGGCTATGCCCGGCCATGACGAAGAATCCGGCCGATCGCAATGACGTCACGCCACTTCTTCGATCTTCACCTTGTCGGGATAGAACGCCAGATGGCCGGAGATTTCCGTCATCGCCGGGAACGGCGTTTCATAAGTCCAGATCGAATTTTCGAGGGTTTTGCCGTTGGCCTTGATGCTGAAATAATTGGCATCTCCCTTATACGGGCAGTGCGTCACCCGCTCGGTGCGCGCCAACAGCGCCATATTGGCGTCGCTGCGCGGCACATATTGCACGGCGGGATAACTCGCTTCCTTCAGCGTCAGGGCGTGGGTGGTTTCGGCGATCACCACGCCGTCGGCGGAGACGCGCACCCGCTTCGGGTTCGGCGTAATGGTGATGGGGTGGTCGGGACCGGGCAGTTTCATGGTTGTGCGCCTCTTTTTCGGTCAGCCCGTTGTGATCACGCCAGCGCGATCCAGCGGCTTTGCAGGGATTGGACCGGGAATATAGTGCGACAGAGCGTGACGTAGAAGGGTGTCCGCGCTAAGTTCTGTCGCGCCAAGTTCTGTCACCCCCTAAGGACCGCGCCGGTTGCCGGCCGCCTCGAACCGCCGAAATGGAGACTTACTGGAATGCCGATGGATGCCCGCGATATCGAATCGATGATCAAGGCGGCGATCCCCGACGCCGAGGTGACGATCCGCGATCTGGCCGGCGATGGTGACCACTACGCGGCGACCGTGATTTCGGAGTCGTTCCGCGGCAAATCCCGTGTCCAGCAGCACCAGATCGTCTATCAATCGCTGCAGGGTCAGATGGGCGGCGTGCTGCACGCGCTGGCGCTGCAGACCGGGGTGCCCGGGGTATCCGGAGGTTAGGCCAGGCTCCGGAACAGGAGGCGCGCCATGGCGGGGGACGACAAACGCGGCGCGCTGTTTCGCCCGATTCTGCCGAACCAGCATAGCCGCGTCACCTATGCCGAGCTATTGTTCGATCTGGTGTTCGTTTTCGCGGTCACTCAGATATCGCACACACTGCTCGGCCGTTTCACCCCGCTCGGAGCCCTGCAGACGACGCTATTGTTTCTGGCCGTCTGGTGGGTGTGGGTCTACACGGCTTGGATCACCAACTGGCTCAATCCCGAGCGTACCCCGGTTCGAGTCCTGCTATTTCTGATGATGCTCGGCGGGCTGGTGCTCTCGACCTCGATTCCCAAGGCCTTTGAATCCCGGGGACTATGGTTCGCCATTGCCTACGCAACGATGCAGGTCGGCAAGACCTTGTTTTTATGGGTGTCGACACCGCCTCATCGAGCCCCGGCGCGCCTGAATGCAGTCCGTATCACGGCCTGGCTATCGATGTCGGCCGTCTTCTGGATCGCGGGCGGCATCGCAGGAGGGCATTCGCGGCTTGCGCTTTGGGCGATGGCGCTGGCGATCGAATACATCTCGGCGGCGGTTCGCTTCTGGATACCGAAATACGGCGCATCATCGATCGAGGACTGGACCGTCGAGGGCGGCCACATGGCCGAGCGCTGCGCGGGATTCATCATCATCGCACTCGGCGAATCCATCGTCGTGACCGGCGCCACTTTCGCCGATCTTGCCTGGACGCTCGAAACCGTCAGCGCTTTCGTTTCGGCTTTCGTCGGCGCGCTCACAATGTGGTGGATCTATTTCCACAAGGGCGCCGAAGCGGGCTCCGAGCTGATTTCAAGATCGAGCGAGCCGGCACGGCTGGCGAGGCTGGCCTACACCTATCTCCACATGCCGATCGTCGGCGGCATCATATTGTCGGCGGTGGCGGATGACCTGGTGCTGACACATCCGGCCGACCATTCCGATCCGAAGACAGTGGTGAGCGCGGTGGGCGGGCCGCTGTTGTTCCTGATCGGAACCATCCTCTTCAAGCATACCATCCGCGGCTGGCTTCAGCTCTCGCATGGCGCCGGCATCATCGCGCTCGGCATCCTTGCCTGGTTTGCCGGCGCGTTGTCGCCATTGACGCTCTCGATCCTGACCACGGCGATCATGATCGTCGTCGCGGCCTGGGAATCGATTTCGCTGAAGTCGGCCGCGACCGAATCTCAGTTAGAACAGTCTCAGTCCGAAGCCACCAGCGCGTGAACCGAGAACATGCCGGCCGCGTCCGTCCAGGACTCCCGCGGCGCCCAGCCCGAGCCGCGCGCCAGCGCCGCAAAACGCTCGAGGCTGTATTTGTAGCTGTTCTCGGTATGGATGCTTTCGCCGGCGCGGAACGAAAAACTCCGCCCCAGCACGCGCACGGTCTGGGACTTGCGGCTGATCAGGTGCATTTCGATCCGGTGCCGGTCGCGATTATAAATCGCGCGATGGATGAAGGCGCTTAAGTCGAAATTGCCGCCCAGTTCGTGGTTGATGCGATGGAGCACGTTGAGATTGAAGCGGGCGGTAATGCCGGCTTTGTCGTTGTAGGCGTCATACAGCACGCGCTCGTCCTTTTCGAGATCGACGCCAATCACCAACTGCGCGTCGCGGCCGAGAATAGCGCCGGCGCTGCGCAGGAAGGCACAAGCCTCATGCGGCTCGAAATTTCCTAGCGTCGATCCCGGGAAAAAACCAACCTTGGGCATGTCAGCGACTTGCTCGGGCAACGCGAACGGTGCGGTAAAATCGGCGGTGACCGGATAGACGTCGAGCGAGGGGAAATCCCTGCGCAAGGCGTCGGCCTGGGCGGTCAGAAAGTCGCCGGAAATATCCACGGGGACATAGGCGCCGAACGCGCAGTCCTCCAGCAATAGCCGGACTTTTGTCGTTGCGCCCGCCCCGAATTCCACCAGCGACGCGCCCTTCGGGATGATCGCCGAGATAGCGCTGCCCCGATCGCGCAGGATCGATAGCTCGGTGCGGGTCGGGTAATATTCCGGCAGCGTCGTGATTTGTTCGAACAGCTCCGAGCCCGTCGCGTCATAGAAATATTTCGGCGACAGCCGCTTCGGCTGCTGCGACAAAGTGTCGATCACGTCATCGGCAAATGCCGAGGTCTGTTCGTCGAAAGGGTGCGCTTTGGCCAAAGCGGCGGCGTGCACATTCATGATACTCTCCAGAACGCGCTTCCGGCGCGGTTGAACTTGATGGCTCAGGTGGCGTAATCGGCGAGGCGCAATCCCGTGAATTGCCAGCGATGATGCGGATAAAAGAAGTTGCGATAAGAGATACGGCTATGTCCGGCGGGAGTTGCAAGCGAGGAGCCGCGCAGCACCAACTGATTGACCATGAATTTGCCGTTGTACTCGCCGAGCGCGCCCTCGACCGCCCGATAGCCGGGATAGGGGGCGTAGGCGCTCCGCGTCCATTGCCACACGATCCCGAAGTCGTCGTTGAGGTGGCCGGCGCGGGCGGCGACTTCCCATTCCATTTCGGTCGGCAAATGCTTAGCGCTCCAGCGCGCGAACGCATCCGCCTCGTAATAGCTGACATGGCAGACCGGCGCTGAAGGATCGACCGGCCTCACTCCGCCGAGCGTCATGACCTGCCACTCGCCATCGATCTCGCGCCAGTGTCCGGGCGCCTGCCATCCTTCGTTGCCCACCGTCGCAAAACCGTCCATCAGCCACAATGTCGGCGTCGAATAGCCGCCGTCTTTCATGAAGGCGAGCCACTCGCCGTTGGTGACGAGGTTGCGGGCGAGTTTTACCGGACCCACCAGCGCGCGGTGCGCCGGTTTTTCGTTGTCGAAATGGAAGCTGTCGTCGGTGTGGCCGACGGTGTGGATGCCCTCGTTGAGGGTGACCCATTCATCGCCGGCTCGCGTCGAAGCAGGAAAGCGCCACGCCGGATCGTAAGCCGGCGGGATCGGGTTTTGCGCGAATGCATGCAGGATGTCGGTCCACATCAATTCCTGATGCTGCTGCTCGTGGTTGAGACCGACTTCCACCAGCGGCGCGATCGCCCTCAGGGTGTCGTCGCCCGCCTCGTGGAAGAATTTTACCACGGCCGCGTCGACATGCCTGCGGTAGGCGGCGATCTCATCCGCGCCGGGACGGGTCAGGTGGCCGCGCTGGTGGCGAGCGTGCCGCGGGCCGGCGCTGACATAGTAGGAATTGAACAGATAGGCATAGTCGGGATGAAAGACCTTGTAGCCGCTGCAGTGTTCGCCAAGCAAAAATTGCTCGAAGAACCAGGTGGTATGGGCGCGGTGCCATTTCGCCGGGCTCGCATCCGGCATCGACTGGATCAATTGATCTTCTGATGTCAGCGGCGCGGCACGGCGCTCGGTCTCGTTTCGCACCGCGAGAAAAGCTTCCACCAGATCCTGGGCGAGGTTGCCGGAATCGGAGAATAATGACGGGCAAGGGGTGGCAAGCGTGGCCACAGCGGAAGCTGGTTTCGTCACAGGTGTCTCCGGTCGGGAAGAGAACGTTGCTTTGGCGAACTGGTTCCTAGCGGACAGCCCGTCCTAGATAGGGGTTCCGTTCCGGGAAAAAAGCCTCCTCCGGCTATGATATTAGTACCGTCAGGCTATGGATGGGCTTGGACATGGGCCGGGGATAATTGCGCCAACCGAGCCCCGCGCATGGCTGATCCCTCCCATTTTACTTTGGTTGTCCAACGGTTTGGGTTACATATATGGTAGTGTCAAAATAACGGGCTGATGGCCGCCCGAAAGGCTGTGCCGCAGGGGGAGTACCCCAAAAGGAAGCGAATATGAGCATCGAACAATTTATCGACAGCGAAGTGAAGTCAAACGACGTCGTACTGTTTATGAAGGGGACGCCGCAGTTTCCGCAGTGCGGATTTTCGGGGCAGGTGGTGCAGATCCTCGATCATATCGGGGTCGGCTTTAAGGGCCTCAACGTGCTGGAATCGGCCGACCTGCGCAACGGCATCAAGACCTATTCGAACTGGCCGACCATTCCGCAGCTCTACGTCAAGGGCGAGTTCGTCGGCGGCTGCGATATCATCCGCGAGATGTTCCAGGCCGGCGAACTGCAACAGCTGTTTGCCGACAAGGGCGTCACGGTCGCGGCACCGGCCTCCGCCTGAGTTTTGTGGCGCGCCAGATCGGCTCGGCGCGGCTCGAGGTCATTGTTGCCGACATCACAACCTTGAGCGTTGATGCGATCGTCAATGCCGCCAACACGTCGCTACTTGGCGGCGGTGGCGTCGATGGCGCGATCCATCGCGCGGCTGGTCCCGAGCTGCTGGCTGAATGCCGCACCTTGCACGGCTGTGAAACCGGCAACGCGAAAATCACCGGGGGTTATCGGCTGCCGGCGCGGCATGTGATTCATGCCGTCGGCCCAGTCTGGAACGGGGGAAGCCTCGGCGAAGATGAGCTGCTGGCGTCCTGCTACCGACGCGCCATCGAACTATGCCAGGCCCATGGCCTCGCCTCCGTTGCTGTTCCAGCCATTTCTACCGGCATCTACCGTTTCCCGGCCGATCGCGCGGCGCGGATCGCGGTCTCGACGACGGTTGACGCGCTTGCCGCGGCGCCTGCGGTCAGCCGAGTGATCTTCTGCTGCTTCTCGGATGCCAGCGCCGCCCTGCATGCACAGGTGCTGGAGCACGTCGGCAGCCCTTGTGCCGATTGAGCCGCCCGCTACACTCCCTGGGATTTTCCTTGGGAGGGGGTATGAATTCACATCATATGTTGCGGTCGCTTTTTAGTGCGGCGCTGTTGACGATGGCGGCCGCGCCGTCCGTCCGCGCGGAGGGCACTTTCGATATTCCGCCCGGTGCGCATTTCAACCCGCAAAAACTCGAGCGCGTCGGCGATTACCTGCGCGATCAGGCCGCAACCGGCAAGATTCCCGGCGCCATCCTCCTGATCCAGCAGCACGGCAAGCCGGTCTATCACGAATTCTTCGGCGTCCGCGATGTCGCGACCAAATTGCCGATGACCGACGACACCATCTTCCGCCTGTTCTCGATGAGCAAGCCCATCACCAGCGTGGTGGCGATGCAGTTGATCGAGGAAGGTAAATTCTCCCTCGACGACCCGATCGCGAAGTACATTCCTTCTTTCACCAACGTCAAAGTCGGCGTCGAGAAGAAAGCCGAAGACGGCACATCGACGCTTGAGCTGGTGCCGCCAAGCCGGCCGCCGACCATCCTGGATTTGATGCGCCAGACCTCGGGCATAACGTATGGCTTCTATGGCTCTAGCGCTGTCCGCAAGGCCTATGCCAAGGCCGATGTCTACGCGGGCGATTTCGACAACGCCGAGTTCGCCGAACGAATCGCAAAATTGCCGCTTGCCGAGCAACCGGGCACGCTGTGGGATTACGGCCACTCGACCGATATCCTCGGCCGGATCATGGAGCTGGTATCGGGAAAATCCCTGCTTGCGATCGAGAAGGAAAAGCTGCTCGACCCGCTCGGCATGACCGAGACCGGTTTTTACGTTACCGATCCGCAAAAAAAGCCGCTGATTGCGAAGCCGATGCCGAACGACAGCGATTTTAGGGTCGGATTCACAGGCTATGCCGACGTTCCCATGAAATGGGAATCCGGCGGCGGCGGCATGGTCTCGAGCATGGCTGACCTCGTCCGCTTCGCGCAGATGGTGCTCAACGGCGGCAAACTCGACGGCAAGCAATATCTTAAGCCCGAGACGTTCGAGATGATGGCCTCGGATCATGTCGGTCCGGGTTCCGGTGTCGGGCGCGACTTTTTCTATTTCCCCGGCGACGGTTTTGGGTTCGGCCTCGGCTTCGGGGTGCGCACCGATCCCGGCAACGCAAAGCCACCGCCGGCGGGATCGCTCGGCGAATTGAAATGGGACGGTGCCAGCGGCTGTTATTTCGTGATCGACCCCAAGCAGGACATGTTCTTCGTGCTGCTGGAGCAGACGCCCTCACAGCGCCAGATCATCCAGCCGGCGGTCAAGAAGCTGATCTATGAAGCGCTGGAGAATTGAGGGTCTCACGCGACGCCGTTGCGTCACGGCGTTCGCGCTTCTGATTGTCGCTACGGTCGGTGCGCGGCCGTATGCCGCCCATGCGGAATCGCAGTCGCCCGTCCCGAACGGGTTTTCGCCCGCCGGACTGGCGCGCGTCGGCGACTACATTCGCAATGAAATTGCGACCGGCAAGATCCCCGGCGCGATCATGCTGATCCAACAACACGGCCAGCCGGTCTATTTTGAAAACTTTGGCGTACGTGACGTCGACAGCAAGCGTCCAATGACGCCGGACACGATCTTTCGGCTCTATTCGATGTCGAAGCCGATCACGTCGGTCGCCGCGATGATGCTGGTCGAGGACGGCAAGCTCAGGCTTGACGACGCCGTTTCGAAATACCTTCCGGCGTTTGCCGATGTGAAAGTCGGCGTCGAGAAACCCGATGAAAACGGCAAGCGGGCGCTTGCGCTCGAACCGGTCAAGCGTCCGATCACGATTGAGGATTTGTTGCGCCAGACGTCCGGTCTTACTTACGGTTTTTACGGCGACGGCGCGGTGCGAAAGCTCTATGCGGAGGCCAACCTGTTCAATAGCGACATGACCAACGCCGAGTTTGCCGAGCGGATCGCGAAACTGCCGCTGGAGGAGCAGCCGGGAACGCTGTGGGACTACGGTCATTCGGCCGACGTGCTCGGCCGCGTCATTGAAGTTATATCGGGGCAATCATTGTTTCAGTTCGAGAAGCAGCGGCTGCTCGATCCGCTCGGGATGACCGAAACGGCGTTCTATGTCGCGGATGCGACGAAACGGTCATTGATCGCCGAGCCGATGCCCGAGGATCGGGCGATCAGTCCCGTAACTGTAGTCACGGATCCCATGATGCTGCGGCGCTGGGAATCCGGCGGCGGGGGCATGGTCGGCACCATCGGCGACTACGCGCGTTTTGCGCAAATGCTGCTGAACGGCGGGACGATGGGCGGCAAGCGCTACCTCAAATCCGAGACGATCGCCTTGATGACATCTGACCATATCGGGCCGGAGACGAAGATTGCCCGGGATTCTCTCTACTATCCGGGCGCGAACAGCGGGTTCGGCCTCGGCTTTGCCGTGCGCACTTCGACGCCGCGGAATACGTCGTGGCCGCTGGGTGAATATCGCTGGGACGGTGTCGCCGGCACGTTCTTCTTTATCGATCCGACGGACGACTTGTTCGCGGTCTTCATGGTGCAGACACCGTCGCAGCGCGGACGGATTCAACTGCAGCTGAAGACGCTGATCTATGAGGCGCTCGGGAAGTGAGTGTGACATAATTAATCATTGCGAGCCAACGGGTCGGCGCAACGCGCCGCCCGATGACAGGCTCCGCGAAGCAATCCATGGTGCGGCATCGTAACAATGGATTGCTTCGTTGCTTCGCTCCTCGCAATGACGACAAATGAGACCGTCTACGCCCCCCGCACGATCTCGCGCACCAGCCCGACCGTCTCCTCGATCATCTCGGCGGTGACGTCGAGATGCGTGCATGCCCTGATCCGGCCGTCCATCATGGCGAGCAGCACGCCGCGCTGACGTAACACAGCGACCATCTTCTCGCCGTTGACGCCGGCGCCGTCGGGCTTGAAGAACACCAAATTGGTCTCGGGCTCTTGCACCTCCACGCCCGCAATTTGCGACAGGCCGCGCGACAGCGCGCGGGCGTTGGCGTGGTCGTCGGCGAGGCGGTCGACATGGTGGTCGAGCGCGTAAACGCAAGCCGCGGCACAAATGCCAGCCTGGCGCATCGAACCGCCGAGCCGCTGTTTCCAGCGCCAGACCTCATCAATGAAAGCGCGCGAGCCTGCGATGACGGCGCCGACCGGCGCGCCCAGGCCCTTGGAAAAATCGATCCAGGCGGAATCCCACCCCGCCGCCATCTCGCGCGCGGCGATCCCGGTGCTGACGGTGGCATTGAGCAATCGCGCGCCATCCATGTGGGTGGCGAGCCCGTTGGCCTTGGCGATGTTGACGACCTCGTCGAGATCGGTTTTCTTCCAGATCGTGCCGCCGCCGATATTGGCGGTCTGCTCGACACTGACGAGGGTCTGCGGCGGCTGATAACGGGTGCGCGGGTGCAGCGCTTTGCGGAGCGTGTCGGGCGAAAATTGTCCGTCGGCGCCTGCGAGCGGGATGATCTGGAACCCGCCGAGCGCCGCATGCGCGCCACCTTCGCGGGCAATGATATGGGCGGTCTCGTGCGCCAAAATCTCGTCGCCGGGTCGGCAATGCACCAGCGTCGCGGCGACATTGCACATGCTGCCGGAGGGAAGGAACACGGCGGCCTCCTTGCCCAGCAGATCAGCCACGCGCTCGCACAACAGATTGACCGTCGGGTCATCTCCGATCTGCTCGTCGCCGACCTCGGCCCGCGCGATCGCTTCGCGCATCGCCGGTGTGGGGCGGGTTTGCGTATCCGAGAGAAGGTTGATGCGGACGGGCGCCGCCTTGGGATCGCGTGGGGGAGGGGTGTAGGTCATGGCGTGTCTCGCGGTTTAGCGGTTGGCCGATCTTAGCGGAGAAGTGACGCGTCATCCTGAGGCGCGAGCATCTTCGCGAGCCTCGAAGGATGAGTCGCGCCCGCCGTCGCCCTTCGAGGCGCGCAAGAGCCCGCACCTCAGGGTGACGGCTCCTCAATAAAGCAAAAAAGGCCCCGGCAAAACCGGGGCCTTTTCGCAACGCCACTGACAAAATCAGCGCGAATAGAATTCGACGATCAGATGCGGCTCCATCTGCACCGGGAACGGCACGTCGGAGAGCGCCGGGATGCGGGCGAATTTTGCCGTCATCTTCGAATGATCGACTTCGAGGAAGTCGGGCACGTCGCGCTCGGAAAGCTGGTTTGCTTCCAGCACCACGGCGAGCTGCTTTGACGATTCCTTGACCTCGACGACATCGCCGACTTTCACCTGGAAGCTCGCGATGTTGACCTTGCGGCCGTTCACCTTGACGTGGCCGTGATTGATGAACTGGCGCGCGGCGAACATGGTGGCGACGAACTTGGCGCGATAGACCACGGTGTCGAGGCGGCGCTCCAAGAGACCAATCAGGTTTTCACCGGAATCGCCCTTCATCCGTCCGGCTTCGACATAGACGCCGTGAAACTGGCGCTCGCTGATGTTGGCGTAATAGCCCTTCAGCTTCTGCTTGGCGCGCAGCTGCACGCCGAAGTCGGAGAGTTTTCCCTTGCGGCGCTGGCCGTGCTGGCCGGGGCCGTATTCCCTGCGGTTCACGGGGCTCTTCGGGCGGCCCCAGATATTCTGGCCCATACGGCGATCGATCTTGTATTTCGCCTCACTGCGCTTTGTCATCGCGTCCTCTTCATAAGAAGTTTGAGTTTTGAGGAAACGCGCCCTCCTGTGCGCCGGGAAATCCCGGCGCCGACAGGCCCGGCCCCTAAAGCAAACAAGGGATGGACCACGGGTCGCGAAACGCATCGCGGGCCGAAACCGGCCCGCGAGCAGGCGGTTTCTAGGGAGAAACGCTCGTCATGTCAATGAAGACCGTCATTCCGGGGCGACGCAAAGCATCGAACCCGGAATCTCGAGATTCCGGGTTCGTCGCTGCCGCGACGCCCCGGAATGACGGCCGGAAAGGCCAGCGGTCAGGTTGCGACCGCCCGGACCGGTTTGGGCTCCGTCTGCTGCCGATGACCGCGCAATTCGGCCGCGATCT